>NZ_AP013072.1:0-97500 GCF_000478925.1 Streptococcus anginosus subsp. whileyi MAS624
TGATAGCTGGCAACATTTATTTGTTTTTGTTAAAGAAGTTCCCATAGCCAAAAATACAAACATTTAATTTTAGAAATGTCATATGAATGGATACAATTATTAAAAAAGGAAGCAAGTAACGGGAAATTAACTTATGATTTCTTTACTTTTAGGAAGATGGTGGCTGATATTTTTGAAGTCAGTTGGTTCAGCTAAACAAGTTTATCTTATTGTTACCTTATCTAAAACAAGAAAAACTATCAATCCAACCTTTTCTTCGGCTTATCAAAATGATAATTTCACCACTTTAATGACTAAATTTAATCGGAAAACACTAAAATTTTACAAAGAGAAACCAATCTATACTCTTGACGAAAACGATTTTTTAGGATAAAATAATAAACGTTAATAAACGTTGTGGCGGTATAGCCAAGTGGTAAGGCACGGCTCTGCAAAAGCTTGATCGTCGGTTCAAATCCGTCTACCGCCTTTCAGTACCTAATTTAACAGGAATTAACCGAATGAAAAGCCCGTAAAATCGGGCTTTTTTTGTTTTTTTGTTCGGTTAAATCAAGCAAACTTTAAAAATATTTTGGGGCGAATTTGGGGCAAGTAGTTTTAAAATGAATTTATTATTTTTGATAAAAAAACACAAAAAATGAGCTAAAACCAATAACTATAAAAATTGATTTCTAGCTCACTTTTTATTATAATTCAGCAATTTGGTTTAGATTCACTTCGGCAACTGTATCATTCCCGAATAGCGAAATAATCATTTTAACTTTGTTGTTGTCAATTTCGGTGATTTTACCCGTATAATCTGCAAAAGCGCCGTCAATGATACGTACGGTATCGCCAACTTTCACATCAATATCAAATTCTTGAACGGTTTGTCCCATTGAAATCAAGATTTGGCGAATTTCCTCTTCCAAAAGTGGTGTTGGTTTAGAGCGGTTTCCATGTGAGCCGACAAAGCCTGTTACGTTTGGTGTGTTCCGTACGACAAACCATGCTTCGTCTGTCATCACCATTTCTACCAAGACATAACCTGGGAAACGATTTTCTTCAACTTCTTTGGTTTTCCCGTTTTTCTCCACTTGCACCGTTTGCGTTGGGATTTCCACGCGCAAAATATTTTCCAACATATTATAGGTTTGTGCACGTTGTAAAAGATTTTCTTTTACTTTATTTTCATACCCTGAGTATGTCTGCAAGACAAACCAGCCTTTATCAAAACTGTCCATCGTTCTTCCTTTCCTAAATAAAAAAGCCTGAGGGCTTCGATTTCTTTCTAGCCCTATTATACCACAAAAATAGCAAATGCAATCTTTTTACTGCTATTTTTATAATAAAAGATAAAAGCCTACTTGATAAAACAACAAGCAGGCTAAAATTTAAAAGATATTTAACAATCGTACCAAACCTCTTGTGACAAGTAAGTCAAAAAGATAAATAATGACGACAAAGAAAGCTGTGTATTCCATAACTGAGATAAAATCTACCCAGCTTTGCTTTCTAGTTGGCCAAGTTGTATCTTTTAATACTTGAAATGTATCTTTAATGAATTTCACAACTTTCTCCTATCTAGTTTCTTTATGAATCGTGTATTTACTGCAATGTTTACAATATTTATTTACTTCCAGACGTTTTGGTTTTGGCGTACTACTCACTTTGATTGAATAGTTTCTCGATCCACAAACCGTGCACGCCAGACTCGCTTTTTTTAGTGCCATAACGCCTCCATCTTGTTTATTATATCAAGAAAGCCCATTTTTGACAAGTCTATTGGAACCAACTCTTAACCGTGTCCCAAAGATTCTGTGCTTTTTCAGAAATCTTAGCATCGTCAATTGCTTTTTTAGCTTGGTCAACCAAGTTCTTAGCTTTATCCTGCACATCTTTCAAAACATCTGAACGATTGTCACTTTGATTCGTAGTGTTATTTGTACCACTCGTATCAACCGGTGCAATACCATTTTTTGCATAGGCATTTTCATCACCGAACTTCGTACCATTTGTGTACGGTAGGATACTATTTGCCACACTTCGGAAAATAGCTGAAGCTTCATTGGCACTGGTGCCTGTCAGATAATGATTTTCATCTGTCTTTGGAAAACCTAACCACTGACTAATCACCACATCTGGCGTGTAACCAATAACCCATTGGTCTCCTGATAAATCTGGGTTAAAGTCAGTCTCTGTCGTTCCTGTCTTCCCAGCCATGTCATAGCCGTAAGGAGCAGCATAAACACCGGTACCATTGGTAAATGTTCCCAGCATCATACTGGTCATTTTTTCTGTTGTTGAGCGGTTAAGCACTCGCGTTGAAGTTGATTTATGAGTTTTGACTACTTGTCCACTAGCATTTTCGATTTTGGTAATCAAATGAGCATCATTCATAACACCATTATTGGCAAAAGTCGAGTAGGCTTGTGCCATTTGTAGCGGATTGGTTGTTACGCCACTGCCGAGAGCCACCCCAAGAGTCTGATCCACTTTATCCATATTCAAGCCAAATTTTTTACCATATTCAAAAACTTTTTTCAGTCCCAATTCATTAGCAGCAGCAACCGCTGGAATATTTAAGGATTGCGCTAAAGCCTGATACATTGGCACAGTCGGACTGGATTGAATCCCACCATAGTTATTCACGGTATAATTTCCATACGTTGTTGTACTATTATCCAATTCTTTATTGATGGACCAACCTGCTGCAACTGCAGGGCTGTAAACCGCCAAGGGCTTAATAGTCGAGCCAGGACTTCTTGAAGATTGTGTGGCATAGTTAAAACTTCTGAAATTGGCACTGGTACTATTGATTTGCCCAACAAGTGCGCGAACACCTCCCGTTTTAGGATCAAGCGCTACGCTACCCGATTGGGCTCTGGTGCCGTCTGCTGCTTGCGGGAATAAATCTTCGCGATCATAGATGACTTGCATGCTAGCTTGGTAATTTTGGTCTAGCTCTGTGTAAATACGGTAGCCGTTATTGACAATATCAGCTTCTGTTAAGCCATAATCTCGAACTGCTTCATTGATAACCGCATCAAAGTAAGACGGATAACGATAATCTGCTGATTTTCCTGTGTAAGCATCTACCAATTGACTGCCCAAACCATTTGCTGCTGCTTGGTTCGCAGTATTTTGACTGATATAACCTGCTGCTGCCATATTTTGCAGAACGGTATTGCGCCGATTGGTTGCATTTTTGATAGAAGCAAGCGGATTATATAGTTCCGGTCCTTTAAGCATTCCTGCTAAGGTAGCTGCTTGATCTAGTGTCAGTTGGCTAGCAGATACTCCGAAATACTTTTTAGAGGCATCTTCTACGCCCCATACACCATTTCCAAAGTAAGAATTGTTGAGGTACATGGTGAGAATCTGATTCTTACTATATTTCTTGGTTAATTCCAAGGCAAGGAAAAATTCCTTTGCTTTCCGCTCAATAGTCTGATCCTGAGATAGGTAAGCATTTTTGGCTAATTGCTGCGTAATGGTGGATCCACCGCCAGAACGTCCCGCAGTCAAAATCGCCATGATAAAACGACCGTAGTTAATCCCACTATTTTTATAAAAAGAACGGTCTTCTGTCGCAATGACGGCATGTTGTAAGTTCGGGCTAATCTGGGACAATTCTACGTAAGTTCCCTTTTGCCCTGACAAACTTCCAGCTTTTTTGCCGTCCTTATCATAAATAGATGTCGTTGCTTTCAAAGCATTCTGCAAATCATTCACATTAGTAGATTTGGCAACATAAAAGAGATAACCTCCTGTCACCAAGCCAAAACCAAGTCCCAGAATCAAAACAATCTTCGTCAGGTGATAGCGACGCCAAAATCGACGAAATGGATGCTGAGAAATTGGCTTTTTTCGGCTTTTTCCAGACCGGCTCAAATGTGGCTCAGATTCTTCAACTTCTGTCACCTCTTGATGCTTGCGCTCAGGACTGTCCTTTTTAAAATGATTCACTATTTTTTCAAATAATTCATTTAATTTTTTCATATCCTTATTCTATCACCTTCTCCATATCCAGACAAGAAGAGACCTCTTATCAAGCGTTTCGTTTAGAAAACTTTAAGAAATTGTTCAAGAGTTAGCTGACTATTTGCAATCATCTACTATTTTGTTACAATAACTATATGCAATTTACGATTACGATTCCACAAGGTTTGCCAGAGATGACAGTCAAAGAGCTGCTGGAAGAACATTTTTTGATTCCACGAAAGATTCGCCATTTTCTGCGCATTAAAAAACACGTCCTTGTAAACCAACAACCCATTAACTGGCAAAGTCGGATTCATCCAGCTGATGCGATTGCTTTAATCTTTGACGAAGAAGATTATCCAGAAAAGTCTATTTTAATGGGCAAAGCTAATCTTGTGGAAGAATTATACCAAGATGAACACATCATCATTGTCAACAAGCCCGAAGGTATGAAAACACATGCCAATGAACCGACAGAGCTGGCGCTTTTAAATCATGTCTCTGCTTATGTTGGAAATACTTGCTATGTCGTTCATCGCTTAGACAAGGAAACAAGCGGAGCTGTTCTTTTTGCGAAAAATCCTTTTATCTTGCCAATCTTAAATCGATTGCTAGAAAACAAGGAAATTTCGCGTGAATATTGGGCTTTGGTACAAGGAGTATTCCCCAAAAAACGTCAAATCTATACAGATAAAATCGGGCGTGACCGTCACGATCGGCGAAAACGGCTAGTGGATAACAAAAACGGTCAATACGCTGAAACGCAGGTCACTAAGCTCAAAGAAATTGGAAACAAAACACTCGTCAACTGCCAACTTAAAACTGGACGAACTCATCAAATTCGGGTACATCTAGCTCACCACGGATACCCTATCATTGGTGATCCACTGTACAATCTGCAAAATACAGAGCGTCTCATGCTCCATGCTCATCGCTTAACGTTCACACATCCTTTTACACTTGAAAAAATTAGTGTCGAAGCTACCTCTCAAAGTTTTGAAAAAGGATTGATTTAAAAATAAAGGGACTACGAACTAAAAATCAAAAATTTTTAGTTCGTAGTCCCACCCCCGCAAGGGTACTCTTCCGAGCTTGAAAAGCAAACAGCTTTGATACTTGCTTCGCAAGTTTTATCTGCCACCTCAAAGCAGTGCTTTGAGCAATCATAGTGGCTTGCTGTGCAAGGCTGATTTCCCGCCTTCAACAATTCAGTGAATTGTTGAAGCTGCGTTATTCGTTTATTACTAATTCTAATAGAAGCTGGGACACTTTTTGCCCAGCCTCATTTTTTATGCAACAGTAACAACTTTATAAATTGTTTTAGCAAGTGCTGCCTGATAATCTGCTGCGCTGTAAGTGTGATCGGTCGTGACAGTAGCAACCTTTGTATCTAAATCAATTTGGACATCCGATACACCTTCTAATTTTAGGAAGTGCTCAGTGACGTGTTTTACGCAATTTTGACAAGATATATTTTCTAAAGTAACGATTTGTTTCATGAGAAACTCCTTTTATGATTTTATTTTAAAGCGCCGTAAACGCAGTGCATTGGTGACGACAGAAACCGAGCTAAAGCTCATGGCAAGACCGGCTAACATAGGATTGAGCAGCGGACCGCCAAATACATACAGAAGCCCCATTGCAACTGGTATTCCTAGAGTATTGTAGGCAAAGGCCCAGAACAGATTTTTTTTGATATTTTTAATCGTAGCTTGACTGAGGCGAATGGCTGTCACCACATCTAAAAGGTCGCTGTGCATCAAAACAATATCGGCTGAGTCAATAGCCACATCCGTTCCAGAACCAATCGCAATCCCGACTTCAGCTTGCACCAGAGCAGGTGCATCATTGATCCCGTCACCCACCATGGCAACCTTTTTCCCCTGCGCTTGCAAATTCTTGACGATATCTGCTTTGCCGTCTGGAAATACTCCTGCAATGACTTGATTGACACCAGCTTCTCTTGCAATGGCTTGAGCTGTTTCCTCACGGTCTCCTGTCAGCATCACCACTTCTAAGCCCATTTTTTGCAATTCAGCAATAGCTTTCCGGCTATTTTTTTTGATTTGGTCAGCGACTGCTATCATCCCCACCAGTTGTCTATCCAAAGCGACAAACATAGTCGTCTTTCCTTGATGCGATAAGGAAATCAAGTCAGAGATATATTCTCCGAGCTCGACTTGGTATTGTCTCATTAAGTTTTCATTCCCAATTAGAATTTCTTGAGCTTTTACTTGAGCTATAATCCCTTTACCTGAAATCGCTTGAAAATCTGTTACCGATGCTAATGGTATAGCTTCCGCTTGAGCAGCTTCCAAAATTGCCACCGCCAATGGATGTTCTGAATGTTGCTCACTACTTGCAAGCAAATGCAGCAATTCTTCCCGTGTGACATCACCAAAAGTCAACACATCCGTCAAACTTGGCTTCCCTTCGGTAATCGTACCTGTCTTATCCAGAACAATAACATCTACCAAATGAGCCGCTTCAAGAGCTTCCCCAGACTTAATCAAGACACCATTTTCAGCTCCTTTTCCCGTACCTACCATAATAGCCGTCGGAGTAGCTAAGCCAAGCGCACAAGGACAAGCAATGACCAACACCGCAATAAAGATAGAAAGTGAGAATTGCAAACTCTCTCCCGCCAGAAAGTACCACAACAGAGCTGCTAAAACTGCCAAGCCTAAGACAATTGGTACAAAGTAAAGCGAGATTTTATCTGTCATAGCCGCAATAGGCGCTTTTGACCCTTGCGCTTCCTCTACCAAATGAACAATCTGAGCTAAAGTCGTGTCTGAACTGACTTTGGTTGCTTTATAATCAATAGAACCCGTTTGATTCATAGTGGCACTCGTAATCACATCTTCGACATTTTTTTCGACAGGAACGCTTTCACCTGTCATCATGGACTCATCCACATAGGTTTGTCCAGAGATAACCACACCGTCTACTGGCATACGTTCTCCCGGTTTGATCCGCACAATATCTCCAACCTTGATGTCTTCTGTATCAATTGTGACGACTTCGCCATAGCGAATAACGATCGCTTGGTCGGGTACCAAACTCATCAAACTTTGAATCGCTTGTGAGGTTCGACCCTTGGCATTGGCTTCCAGATATTTCCCCAGTAAAACAAGAGTGATAATCACACCAACTGATTCAAAATACAACTGGTGTACAAAAGTATGATGCCCCAGCAAAACTTGAACGACCGAGTACAAACTATACAGAAAGGCTGCACTCGTTCCTACAGCAATCAAACTATCCATGTTCGGATGCCGTTTTGCCAAATTCCGAAAACCACGTACATAAAAACCGCGGCCAACCCAAATCGCTGGCAAAGTAAGGAAAAATTGCGCCAATACAAAGACAATGGGATGCGTCATGTGATCTAAAAAGGAGGGTAACGGCAAGCCAATCATGCTCCCCATTGAAATATAGAGGAGTGGCACGGTCGCTCCTGCCGCAAACCAAATCTGACGCGCCATTTTGCGCACGTTTTCTTGCTTTTCCGCGACTTGCTTCGCATAATCAGACTGCCTTTGTTCTCCCTTTTCTGTCGCTTGGTAGCCCGCTTCTTTCACAGCGTCTAAGACTTGCTCGCTTGCAAATCCTTCTTTGGGAAAAACTGTCAATTTTTCCGTCGCCAAGTTCACCGTGGCTTCTTCTACTGTTGACAAATCGTTGACGACCATTTCAATGGTCATCGCGCAAGCTGCACAGGTCATGCCGGATAATTTATACTCTTTTTTGTCTTTTTCCATTTCTTACTCCGCCATTTTTGATTGATTCGTGTCATCTTGACAATGCGCGCCACAAGTACATTGACCTGGTGGACAATTGCACTGAATCGTCTCCGGCGCTTGAACTTGCTTTTCTTTTACAACATCCAAAATTCGGGACAAATCCATTTGACTGAATTGATTGCTTTCTAGTATTGAAATCACTAAATCACCATGCTTGGTATTGCACATATTGTCAAGTAAGGTTCGCCAACTATTTTCCAAATGCTCATCTTCTAAGATCAGAGCATCATAGTAAAATTTCCCCTCAATCTTTTCCATTGAAATAAACTCTTTGGTTTTCAGACGATTCAGCAAGGTTTTGACGGTAGCCGGTTTCCAATCAAAATCAGCTTCTAAGCGCTCTACCACTTCGGTGCTCCGGCTATGAGGATAGGCCCACAAAACACGCATAACTTGCCATTCTGCCTGACTAATATTTTGTTGTTCCATTTTGTTTCATCTCTTTTCTGATTACGATTGTAATTTTTTATTCTTTTATAGTTTACATCTGTAATCAACAATTGTCAAGCAAAAAATCGAGAAGATTGCTCAACTCGATTTTTCTCTTTCTGTATAGAAATTGTGTCTTTATCAATGCGCAAGCATTTCTTGGGCGATTTCTTGTCCACTCAGCTTAGTTGGGTAGTAAGTTGGCCAATTTTCTAATTCGTTGAAAAGTGCTTCTTGGCTTTCACCACCATAGAAGATATGGAAGTGTGCTGCTTTCGTTGGTGCAATATTATGGTCGCTGAATTGCACATATTTATATTTTCCAGCATCTTTATCCGTTGTTTCAAACATGAAACGCACACCACGATTGCCTTTAGAATAAGTCAATGTATGCTTACCAACGTATTTGTAAGTAAATTTTTTCTTTTGTCCGTTGACTACAAATTCCATAGTCTTATCTGTGATATTGATATGAGACACATCTGTCTTATAGCCTTTTTCATAATACGCTTTGTACTCAGCAGCTGTCATCTTACCGCTTAATTTTGCTTTGTAATCAAAGACTTGGTCTAAAGTTCCATCTTGCAAATATGGATAAACGGATTGCCATTGACCTGCATAGTCAGACAACGTACGGTCTTTAACAGCACTATCTTCAAAGTAGCCATTTTGTACAGTCTTTGTATTTTTTTCTTTTTCAGCAGAAATTTCAGCGCCTGCTTGGTCAGTTGTCTTCTTCAAGGCTTTCAAGTTGGACTTCATGATTGAAATGTAGTCTGCCCCATCTTTTGTTTGCTTTTCAGTCAAACTTTCAAGCGGATTAAGGACATCTAACTTCACACCTGTTTCTTTTGCCAATGTAGAAGCCAATGCTTGAGAAGCATTTTCTTCAAAATAGATATACTTAATATTGTTTTTCTTAATATATTTTGTCAATTCAGCCAAACGCGCTGCTGAAGGCTCACTATCTGGTGAAAGCCCTGAAATAGGAACTTGTTTCAAACCATAATCCAATGCAAGATATCGAAAAGCAGCATGTTGCGTCACAAAACTTTTTTGTTTTGCATTTGCTAAACCAGTTGCATATTCTTTATCCAGAGTTTCTAATTTCTTAATGTAAGTTGCTGCGTTCTTTTGGAAAGTTGCTTTCTTATCTGGATAGCGTTTACTTAAGCTGTCACGAATATTTTCCACCATTTTAATAGCACGTTTTGGTGATAACCATACATGAGGATCGTATTCATGATGATGTCCTTCTTTACCATGATCATGATCTCCTTCCTCTTCTGTACCAGGCAGTAGCAACATCTTCCCAGTCGCCTTCACCACATTCACTTTACCTTTTTTCAAGGTTTTAAGCAATTTTGGCACCCAAGTTTCCATGTTTTCATTTTCATAAACGAAAGTATCTGCATCTTGAATCGTTGCAACCGCCTTAGCAGAAGGTTCATATTCATGTGGTTCTGTCCCTGCACCAATCAGCAACTTAACATTGGCAGTATCACCTGTCACTTGATTAGTAAACTCATAAACTGGATAAAATGTTGTCACAACATTTAGCTTCCCATTTGCGCTTTTTTGATTGGAACAAGCCACTAAAAAGATGCTCAGTAAACTTGCTACTAATAGACCAATTTTCTTCATTTCTTACTCCTATTTGATAAATTTTTTCAATAAATTTACTAGTAAAAATACGCCGACAAAAATAATGGTAATACTTGCACTGGCTGGCGTTTCTGCATAATACGAAATATACAAACCAGCAATCATACCTAAGAAGCCGATGATATTTGCCAACAAGATAACAGTTTTAAAGTTCTTCCCCAACCGCAAAGCAATACTTGCCGGCAACACCATAATGGTTGATACCAGCAAGGCACCTGCCGCTGGAATCATGAGGGCAATGGCAACACCTGTCACAATGTTAAACAGAATAGACATGGTACGAACAGGCAGTCCGTCCACAAAAGCTGTATCCTCATCAAAGGTCAAAATATACATTGGTCGAATGAAGAGAAAAGTCAACACAAGTACGATTGCCGCAATAATAAAGAGTGAAATCACCTGCTCCGTACTAATCGTGACAATAGAGCCAAATAAATACTGATCCAAACTCATAGAACTGGAACTCTTGCCCCTACTCATCACAATCAAAGCAATGGCAAGTCCTGTAGACATCAGAATTGCCGTTCCGATTTCCATAAAATTCTTGTAGATTGTCCGCAGGTATTCTAAGAAGACTGCCGCAATCATCACAATAATGACAGTTGAAATCGTAGGTGAGATGCCTAGCACCAAGCCAAAAGCAACCCCCGAAAGCGACACGTGGCTGAGCGTATCACTCATCAAACTCTGACGACGTAAAATCAAGAAAGTTCCTAAAACCGGCGAAAACAGACTCATAGCAATCACTGCTAGAAAAGCCCGCTGCATAAAGTCATAAGACAATAAATTAAACATGGCTCACCTCCTGATCACTCTCGTGAACATTGAAGCACCGCCATGGCGAATCTTGATTTCGCACCAAATGAATATTGCGGTCCGCATATTTTCTAACTTCCTCTGGATCATGCGTAATCATCAGCACAGCCTTGCCGTGCCGATGCGCACTATGGTGCAGCAAATCATAAAATTCATCCTTGCTACCAGCATCCATCCCCGTTGTCGGCTCATCCAAGACAAAAACATCCGGATCCGAAGCAAACATGCGCGCAATGACCGCCCGCTGCTTTTGCCCACCCGAAAGCGAGCCAATCCGCTTGTCTCGATGTTCCCACATGCCAACGGCGTCCAGACTGACCTTGATATGTTCTTCATCATGCGCATTCAAACGACGAAACCATCCTTTACGCGGATACCGACCTGATTTAACAAATTCATAGACGGTGCTTGGAAAACTCGCATTAAAACTAGCGATTTGCTGCGGCAGATAAGCAATCCGCAACTTCTTGCCAGCTGTATTCGTCTTAGAAATCGTCACCTTACCAAATCGAGGCTGCAAAATCCCAAGACTAGCCTTGATCAAGGTCGTTTTTGCTGCTCCATTTTCACCTGTCAAAGTCACAAACTCACCACTATCCACATAATAGTTAATATGCTCCAACACAGGCTCCTTATCATAATAGAAGGACAAATCTTCAACCGTGATATATCTCATTTTCCGATTTCTCCTACTAAGGTTTCCAAGAATTTTTGAATGGTAGCTTGCTCATTAGGAGTGTATTGATTGGCGATTTTTTCGTAAATTTCCAATGTATGCTGATGATGATGATGATGCTCCGCGGCAACTGGCTTCGCTAATTCTGTCAACCGATAAAAAATAACACGCGCATCTTTCTGATCCTTGAAGGGTTCCAGCATTTCTTGTTTGATGAGCGATTTGATAGCCTTTGTTACAGCTGCTTGACTGACGTTTAAGCGCTTCGCCAACTCTGAGTTTGTCAACGACTCCTCAGACAGCAACATCAAGATGTGCTCTTGAGTATTAGTCAAAGGCATTCCATTTGTACAAGAACCAATCAAAATCTCATGCTGATTCTCGGCTTTTAAAATGATTTCATTTAAGAAATGATCCATTTCATGTGCTAATTGACTCATGTTGCTCCTTTTCTGATTAACCAGTTAATTCTTTACTAGTTAAGTATATCATAAAGAAAAAAAGAGTCAAGTGAAAATTTCAGCATAGTTTCCACGAAAAGGATTAAGTATTCTCTAAATTTTTGTATAACTTTTCTAAGTCCATTTTCTCTAGGAAACAGCTCTTCCTTTTTCTTTTCACATTCTATGCTCTAGGCATCAAAAAGGGGATCTAAAGAGCCCCCATTTCAGAGGAGAATGCTCTCTAGATTCCCAATTTAAACTTATTATTTTTCTGAAGTCTTGATTTTATCAAGATTTCTTCTTGATGAGATAAACTGCACCGACCAAAACAATCAAACCAATGAAAATAGCTACTGTCTGAATGACCGTACCTGTCTTAGGTAAATCTCTCTTCGGTGGAGTATAGCGATTTTCAAATGTCTGTATGTTCTTATCATAACTTACTTTGGCAACCAAATGACCATTGCTATCATCTGTGACGGTGACAGTCACCTTAATCACTTTCTTATCGTAAATGATCCCTTGAAGTTTTGTATTCTTCTCGGTGATTGTGTAATGGTAAGTACCTGTCGCTTTGTATTCAAGAGCATCAAACTTAATGGATCCATCCGCTGTATTTTTCTTAGTTTGGAGTACTCGACCTTTTTCATCCTTCAATACAAATTCAAATTCATTTGCTTTTAAGGCACGGCCGATCAATTTCTTGGTCACTCCAATAGTAGCAGTGACTGGATCTGGTGTATAAGTATTTTTGAAGACACGATCTTCTGTATCATAAGATACAGTCGCTTCCAGTTTTCCTGCGCCATCATCAGTCACAGTAACGGTTGCCTTGATCACTTTGGTGTCATATTTCACACCGCCGAGCTTCGTATCTTTTTCGGTGATCGTGTATTGATAAGTACCAACTGCTGTATAAGTCAGTTTCTTAAAGCTAACTTTACCATCCTTATCATTTGTCACCGTTTCAAGCACTTCATCCTTAGCATTTTTCAGTTCAAAACTGAATTCACCAGCTTTAAGGTCACGGCCGGTTAATTGTTTGTTAGCTGAAAGCTGAGCAGTCGTTGGAGCAGCTTGGTATTGGTTCGTAAAGGTTTGGTCGTTCTGTTCATAGGCAACTTGTGCTACCAATTGACCTTGACCATTATCTGTTACGGTTACGGTTGCTTTAATCACTTTGGTGTCATATTTTACACTACCTAAGTTATTGTCTTTCTCTTTGATGGTGTAATGATAAGTACCGGCTTTCGTGTACTCAATGGTGTCGAAAGTGACACTACCGTCTTGAGCATTCTTCTTGCTTTGAGTAACTTTATCATCTTGGCCTTTCAATTCAAACTCAAACTCGCCATCTTTCAAAGCACGACCTGTCAAGGCTTTCTTAACAGAGAGTTGTGCGTTTGTTTTAGCAGCGGAATAAGTGTTCTTGAAGGTCTGATCATCTTTTTCATAAGCAACTTTTGTTACTAAGCGGCCTTGACCATCGTCTGTAACAGTGACTGTCGCTTTGATCACTTTGGTGTCATATTTCACACCACCGAGTTTCGTATCTTTTTCGGTGATGGTGTAGTGATAAGTACCTACCTTAGTATACTCAATGGTATCAAAAGTGACGCTACCATCTTGTGCATTTGTCTTCGTTTGGCGAACTTGATCGTCTGTACCAGTCAGTTCAAATTCAAATTCCCCTTCTTTGAGGTTACGACCTTCTAATAGCTTCTTAGCAGAAAGTGTCGCAGTGGCTTTATCTGCTGAATAAGTATTCGTGAAGGTGTTTTGGTTGTTTTCATAAGCAACTGTTGTATGTAGTTGACCTTTACCATCATCCGTGACAGTGACTGTTGCTTTGATTACTTTGGTGTCATATTTCACACCGCCTAAAGCACCAGCTTGTTCTTTAATGGTATAAGTATAAGTTCCAGCTGTTTTGAATGTCAACTCTTTAAATGAAATCTTACCATCTTTAGCGTTCTTAACGGTATCCACCACTTTACCGTTTGGATCAATCAAGTCAAAGGCAAATTCATTCGCTTTCAATTCGCGACCAGTTAGCACTTTGTTCGCTTCTAATGTCGCAGTTGTTTCCTTAGCAAGGTAAGTATTGCGGAAGGTTGGATTAGCTGTATCGTAAGATACTTGGGCAACTAACTGACCATTGCCATCATCAGTGACTTTTACAGTCGCCTTGATTTCTTTCTTGTCGTAAGTTACACCGCCTAAGCCATTGTCTTTCTCTTTGATGGTGTAATGATAAGTTCCGACTTTTGTATAGTCAATCGCATCAAAAGTAACACGACCGTCTGCTGCATTTTTCTTCATCTGACGAACATTGTCATCCGATCCAGCTAATTCAAATTCAAACTCTTGATCGTTTAATGCACGACCTGTCAGTTCTTTGGTCACGCTTAGTTGTGCACTAACCTTTTGACTAGAGTAGGTATTGTTGAAAGTTTGGTCATTGTTTTCATAGGTTACTTTTGAAACAAGCTGACCTTTACCATTATCAGTGACTTCAACTGTTACCTTGATGGTCTTGGTGTCGTAAGTCACACCACCCAATCCTGTGTTTTTCTCTGTAATGGTGTACTTGTGGGTACCAACAGTTTGATACTTGATTGCATCAAATTGAACCTTACCAGCTTTATCATTCTTCTTGGTTTGAAGAACATCTGCCTTGCCATCTTCTTTCAGATCAAAACTAAACTCGCCATCCTTCAAAGTACGTCCGGTTAATTTCTTCGTGACAGAGAAAGTAGCATCGGTACCTTTGGCAGTATATTTATTTGTAAAGCTTTGTTTAGAAATTTTATTCTTACCGCTCTCGTCAAGACCGAGGTAGACGATATTGTAAATCAACTGTCCATCATCTTCTTGTTGAACACGAATGGTAACTCTAATTGGTTGTTTATCGTAGCCAACACCTGGAACCTTACCAGCTTTCTCTTTGATAAGGTAGTTGTAAAGACCAGTCTTGGTGAACTTAAGAGCTTTGAAAGGAATCGTACCATCCGCTTTATTTTTAACTGTTTGAAGTAGCTTGTTTTGTCCATCGTATAATTCAAACTCAAACTCGTCATCTTGTAGATTTCGACCCGTTAAGGCTTTTGTCACCTGCAGTGGCACTGTGATTTCTTTTGGTGTGAACGTATTCTTAAAGTTCTTTTTACCACCGTCATAAGTCACAGTAGTACTTAGCTTCCCTTTACCATCATCCGTTACTTTAACTGTGACTTTGACTTTGCTCGAGTCATAAGTAACTCCTGTCAGACCATTATTTTTTTCTGTAATGGTGTAGTGGTACTCACC
Source organism: Streptococcus anginosus subsp. whileyi MAS624 (assembly GCF_000478925.1). NCBI lineage: Bacteria > Bacillati > Bacillota > Bacilli > Lactobacillales > Streptococcaceae > Streptococcus > Streptococcus anginosus. The sequence goes on from NZ_AP013072.1 coordinate 15,108, forward strand.
TGCCTTGTCGTAGTTAATAGCTTGGAACTGAACTTTTCCTTGGGCATCATTTTTAGCCGTTTGAAGAACATCTGGCTTACCATCTTCCTTCAACTCAAACTCAAACTCTTGCGCTTTCAGTTTGCGACCCGTTAACTCCTTGGTTACATCGAAGGTTGCAGAAGTAGCTTGAGTGGTGTAGGTGTTGTTGAAGGTAGTGTCGTTTTTTTCATAGACAATTTCAGAATGTAGTTTTCCTTTGCCGTCATCTGTAATTTTGACAGTAGCTTTTACTTCTTTCGGATCATAAGTAATGCCACCTAACTGACCTTTTTCTCTGTAATGGTGTAGTGGTACTCACCTGCCTTGTCGTAGTTAATAACTTGGAACTGAACTTTTCCTTGGGCATCATTTTTAGCCGTTTGAAGAACATCTGGCTTACCATCTTCCTTCAACTCAAACTCAAACTCGTCTTTTTGTAGCTGACGACCTGTCAGAACTTTGTTCACTTCTAATCGAGCGAAAGTCTTTCCTGGAGTATAGCGATTCTCAAAAGTTGGGTTTTTAGTCTCCTCACCAGCTTTCGAATAAGTGATCTTTGTAACTTCAAGCTTTCCTCCCTCATCTTCGACAGTTACAGTTGCCGAGATAAGATTCGGTTCATATTCAACTCCTGGAACATCACCAGCCTTTTCACTAATGGTATAATGATAGATTCCTGCTTTTGTATATTCAAGCTCTTTGAATTGAACCTTACCATCAGCCGCATTTTTTACAGTTTGGAGAACTTGTCCATTTTCTTTTAAGTCAAACTCAAATTCATTTTTTTGAAGTTTGCGACCAATTAATTTCTTAGTTACAGAAAGTTTTGTGCTTGTCTTCTCTGGAAGGTAATAGTTTGTGAACTTATTCTTTTCTTCTCTACCACCTTGGCCATCAATACCTTCATACTTGACAGTTGACACTAACTTACCAGACGCATCTCTTGAAATAACCACTGTCACATAGATATCGTTCGGATCATAATTAATCCCTTTTTCAGGGTTTACTTTGCGTTTTTCAGAAATAATGTACTTATGCGTACCTTCTTCAGTATAGTTAATTGGATCAAATGTTACTTTACCGTTGACATCATTTGTTTTTGTTTGAATTGGATTTTGGTCTCCCTCTTTCTTCAATTCAAATTCAAATTCTCTATCTTTAAGTTTCCGACCAATTAATTCTTTCTCAATTTGTAATTGTGTAGATACTTTTTCAATTTTTTTATTGACGATATCTTTTGTTATGGATTTAGTTGTTCCAAAGTCTTCAGGTTTAACCTTAATTTCTTTGCCTGTTAACCGATAACCATCCGGCGCTTTAATTTCTTTAATAGTATAATTGTCTTTCAGCAAATTAGGAATCGTGACTTTTCCTGTACTATCCGTAGTGAAGTCTCCTACAACCGCACCATTCCGATCACGTGTCACTCTAAAGACTGCTCCTGCCAAAGATGCTCCAGAGGTTTCATCTTTTCTATGCAAGGTTATAGAATAAACATAGCCTTCTGCACTTCCACCCGCCTCTAGATACATGTTTGGGCGAATCGTTTCTACAATTTTAGTTTGACTTGACCAAAGAGTCGCAGTATTTTTAATAATTTCACCATTTTGTAATTTATAGTTTGGCTTCGCATTATAGATAACATGGTAGCCTTCACCAGCTTTTATATCACCTAACCTGATAGAAAATGATGAATCAGATAGAAACTCTACTGTAAATTGACTTGTAACATCAGTTCTGTTTTGCAAAACCCAACGATTGTTTTCAATAACCCATTTCCCTTTGTAAATTTTAAAACTATTTCTAATATAGGAAATTTTCGGTGTTGTTAAAATATCAGTTACTTTTGCATCCGGAACTTCTTTTCCTGACTGATTTACAGTGATATCATAAGTGATAGTATTGTCTGGTTTAAAATTACCTACTTTTGTCAAATCTTTTTGTGATGGCGGATTTGGACCTCCAAATTCTGGTTCTCCCACCTTAATCACTTTTCGATTAACTGCAATTTCGATTGGAACTTTTTTCTTTTCCTTTACGATATGATGATTAACATAAGTATAAAAATAAAAGCTACCAGAAACATCTGATTTGTTTTCAACATACTTTGTATAGGTCAACTTTAATAGTCGATTCTCTGGATCAATAGTTGCACGAGCTACAACTTGACCATCTTTATCTTTAATATCAAAATTAGGAGTTGACACCAAAACCAGATTTTCTGAAATCTTGAATGTTGTATAATCCCCTTCATGCACATCGTTATTTGGCAACTTAAACTGACCATCAATTTTAAATTGTTCCCATTGTTGCAATGGCTTGTCTAACGGTTTTCCATTATGATCGGTAATGCTAAATTTCGTAATCGCATCTATTTCTTTAGGGGCTCTTTGAGTTTTAGGAGCTGCTTGGGTATCTTTAGTATCTTTAGCAGCAGGTGGAGCTCCTGGCTGAGTCTCACTCTTTTCCTCTACCTTACTAGCTTTTTGTGAAGATGTCTCCTCTTTTACTTGGCTAGCATCAGAGCTTTCTTCTTTTGAGGTGCTTGGCTTATTTTCCTGCTCATTTGAATTAGCTTCCGCTTTATTCTCAGTAGCAGGCTGCTGCCCCTGACTAGAACTAGTATCTGCTGTCTTTTGCGTTGACTCAGTAGGAGACGTTGGCTGTTCAGTCGTTCCTGTTTTCGGAGATGACTGAGTTGTCACTGTAGAAGATTGATTCGACAATGTCTGAGCAACCGCACTAGCTGGTGATAAGATTGTTGAAGCCAGCAATAATGCAACCCCAACAAGATTCATCGCTTTTTTAATCATGACGATTTCCTTTCTATGGTTTTTCAGGACTTTGTACAAAAGTACAAAACTCCACTAATACCATTATATCAACCACCTTATAGTCCTTTCAATCAAAATGCTCTATATTTTAGTTCTATTTCTTGACAAACTGTAAAGTTTTAAACACCCTATTGATATACAACAGGATAGCTCGCAGGCGGTTTACAAAATGTAAACTTTTTCCGATGATTTTGCTAGACTACATATATTTTTTAAATTAGAATATTTATAAGGAGGGAGCAAGATGGTACTTAATACGAGAGAAAAAATTCTAGAGGCTTTTTTTGAGCTTGCTATGGAACATCCAAATAAAATGCATTTTTCTTTAGCAGAAATTGCCAAAAAGGCTGGAATTTCAAGACAAGCCATTTATAAACGTTATTTCAATGGAAATCATGAAATTCTAGACTATATTCATAAAGAACTTGATGCTGAATTTCGAATGATTTTTCAAACTTATGATAAGAAAGTGTATCCTGATCCTTTTGTCTTTTTTGCAGAGGTAGTGATTCCTATCTTATACACCCACCGAAAACAAATCAGCTGTCTTTTTACAACAGCAGCAGATCCATATTGGAGGGAATTTTTACGAAATACCTATGGACAATGGATTGAACAACATATTACGATTGACTATCAAAAATTAAATATTCCAAAAGAAAAGGCTGCTCAAGTTCTTGTTAGAGGAATTTTAATCTTTATCGAAATTTGGATTACCCAACCTGAACCTACCCCTCCTGAACAATTTGCAGAAACCTTTTTAAAGTTGATTCATTTCCCTCTCACAGACTATGTTTGTTTCAAGCAAACTTCCTCTTCTAATGACAAACTGATCGTTACAAATAGTTTAGAAGGTAAAGAAAAAGACTAGGATAAGATTGTACTGCCTCCAAAAGTTAGACATAAAAAATCTAACTTTTGGGGTGCGGTTCATAAGATTCCTAATCTTAGATAATAAGCTTACAACATACAATCGTTGTATAGGCTTTTAATAATGATGAAAACGAGATAGATTGTAATTTTCAATAATTCAAGTTATCTCGTTTTCTTTTTATGTTATTTTTTTGTGGACTGGATAATCAGATAAAAAATCCATATCAACACCAATCCTGCTAAAGCAAAAAGACTTCTCGCTAAAAGCAACAGCTCCGGATTGAAGGTTAACATGCCCCCTGTCAATAATAAAGCCAGAAAGACAAGGCTTAGTACAAGACGATTGGTCAAAGATTCGATACGACGAAATCGTTGATTGTAGTCTATCAAGTCATGATTAACAACCAAGCGACCATTCACCACCTGCTCCACTAGCTGGTGGAGCCGTCTTGGAATGCTTTTCCCATGCCGTAGCAAGTAAAGTAGTTCGATTAAGAAAGAATCGTAACTCAAAGTCTGGTGTAGAATATCTGACTTCATATTTTCAAGGAAATATTGCTTGGCGAGTGTCATCAGATTGATATTAGGAGCTAGCTCGCGAAAGAGACCTTCAATTTGCAAAGCGGCTTTTTCTAAAATTGCCATCTGAGAAGGTACTTGTAAATGATGACGCCTACAAATCGCCACCACATCCTCAAACATATCTGTAATCGACAAGGAGCCCAACTCTAAATTACCGTATTTGGTTAACATGCGCTCAATATCTTGCTCTAATTGCAATTTATTGATTGGTTCACTAGTAGTCGTAATTGTTAGAATAGCCTGTGTCATCGAATCAATGTCTTGTGTCGTAAAACTAGACAGCATGTCGTTTAGAGACGCACGAAAACCCGTTTCCAATTCCCCCATAATCCCAAAATCAATAAAATAAATCTTTCCTTCATAGATCAAAAGATTACCTGGATGTGGATCACCGTGAAAAAAGCCATCTTTAAATACCTGCTTGATAAAGCTCAACATGAGTTTCTGACCAATATCTGCCAAATCGTAACCCGCTTCTTGTAAAACAGCATATTGATTGATGCGGACGCCAGGAATGTATTCTTCCACAATTAAGTGGGGAGTGGTAAAGTCTGGATAGACTTTTGGCACTCCAACACAAGGAATATCTTGATTATATTGGGCGAACTCGTCCATATACTTAGCTTCGTTGCGAAAGTCAATTTCGTTCAAGAGAGTGGTCTGCAACTGTTGCAGAATCTTTGGCAAATCCACCATAGGCAGCAAATGCTTAGGAAAATGACGAGCTAAGCGAATCAAGAGAGCAACGTCTTCTGTAATCTGCTCTTGAATATGCGGACGCTGAATTTTCAGGATAACCTCATCGCCATTTAATAAAACAGCACGGTGAGTTTGCGCCACAGAGGCACTTGCCAAATGTTCCTGTGAAACATCTAAAAAAAGTTGCTCAATTGGGCGTTTTAACTCGTCTTCAATGGCAGCCATAACGGTCTCTTTGTCCAAAGGTTTGACGTCATCTTGCAACTTGCTTAACTCTTTGATATAGATTTCTGGCAATAAGTCACTGCGAGTGGACAAAATTTGACCAATTTTTACAAAACTGGGTCCTAGTTGCCCAAAAGCTTCTCGCAATTGCTTAGGAGCTTTTTTCTCGTCCAGTGGCTTCTTTCGATCTTTCAGATTGGACCAACCAACAGCACTAAAGGCTGTTAGAATCTCTCGTAAGCGTTTGTTTGCCATAAAGTTATCCTCCTTCTATTTATAATTGTCAATTTTTCTTTCAAATCCTGCTTTTAGTTTAGCAAAAAACGCAGTCTTTATAAAGTTGTGACTGCGTTATCATGGAAGACTATTCTTCTGTTTTCGAAAGCCCTTTAAGCAATTGGTCTAGTTTGTCTTCTAATCGTTCAATATCTTGCTTGGTTGCATATACATTATCTATGTGTTCAACTTGACTTTCAGCGGTTTGTTCTTTTGCTTTGCGCTTTAATTCTGACTGAAGTTGCTTGCCTTCATCCACCGTTAAGCGACCTTTGGCAATCAATTCTTTGACAAATTCACTAGATTTATCATAGGTCATGGAAGTCAATCCAATCCCTGCCAGCAAAACTTTTTTCAATTCGTCCATCTTGACACCTCCATATATGCAAATCTTTCCTCTTTCATTATAGCGCTTTTAAGCCATTTATTCTAGAGAAAATTGAACTGATAGACAAATTTTTAAAAAAGATCAACCACAAGTTTTACATTCAAAATAGTTAATAAAATAGAAACGGCATAAGCTAAGTAGGTATTCCATTTACTGTTGACAAATTCGCCCATGAGTTTTTTATTAGAGGTGAAATACACGAGTGGAAAGATTGAAAATGGCAAGGCGACTGAAAGAAAGACTTGGGAATAGACCAAAAGATTGTCTAGCACCTGTTCTTTGTCTCCGTATAAAATAGCAACAATCACAACTGGTAAAAGAGCTAATAAGCGGGTTACCAAGCGGAGAAACCACGGTGGTAACTTCATGTTTAAGAAACCTTCCATCACAATTTGTCCCGTTAAGGTTCCTGTAATAGTTGAGTTTTGACCACTTGCTAACAAAGCCACTGCAAAGAGCGTTGAGAGGATAGGACTAGCAATAGCACCAGCAATTTGAGGATCTTTTAAGGCATTGTACATTGCAGAAAAAGCACCAATTTTATCCGCATGTCCAAAGAATAATGCTGCCCCTAAAATCAACAGCAAAGAATTAACCACAAAAGCCAAACTCAATTGAATATTCGAGTCCCACGTCATAAATCGTACTGCTTCATGCACGGATTGTTTGGCTTTGTAATTAACTTTTCGCGTTTGCGCGATAGAAGAGTGCAAATACAGATTGTGTGGCATGACCGTTGCCCCCACAATGCCCAGTGCTAAGGTCAAAACGGACGTTCCATTTTTACTAGCCGTATGTTGATAAGCTGCCACATTTGGCAAATATCCTGATAAAATATGATGAAGATTGGGCTTTGCAAGGATTACCAGATATAAGAAAATCAATAAAATAGTTAAAATCAGCGTTCCAACGATTGCTTCAATCTTACGAAAGCCTAATTTCATCAAAAAAAGCAACAAGAAAACATCAAAGACTGTAATCAAAATCGAAAATAACAAAGACCAACCAAATAGTAAATGAAGCGCAATCCCTGCACCGATGACTTCTGCCAAGTCCGTTGCCATTAAAGCCAACTCTGTAATAACCCAAAGGAGATAGCGAACTGGCTTTGACGTATGAGCCGCAATGGCTTGTGCCAAATCCATCCTTGTGACAATTCCTAATTTTCCCGCCATTTGTTGTAACTGCATAGCCATTACAGAAGAAACCAAGACAGCTGATAAGAGCAAATAACGATAGGTGGCACCACCTACAACACTTGTAATCCAATTTCCCGGATCCATATAACCAACGGCAACCAACATTCCCGGCCCTGAAAAAGCTAATAAAGTACGAAAGAAACCAGCGTTTTTAGGCGTTGCAATGCTTTGGTTAACTTCACTTAAGGAAACCTTTTTGTCTGACATTTCTATCATTCTTTCTATTGTAGAATTATTTCTACTATATATTATAGCACAAACTATTAACGGTGGTTAATTTATATTTTTATAATGGTTAATATTTGGTGCTATTTAAACAATAAAATGCTTAGAATAGCTAAAATCGCAGGTCCGCCCTGAGTCAAGATGATTTTCTTGTTAGCTGTGGCTGCACCATAAGCTGCGACTCCGATAACAAACAAAACAAAAATGGTCACAATTTCTAAATTATGTGAAATATACAAGCCATATAGTAAGAAAAGAGCTAAAAAGGCATTGTAAACCCCTTGATTTTTAAACAAGGAAGTGACGGACGGACGAGATAATTCTTCCTTTGTCATGTTAAAGACTCGGCTGGTGCTGTCTGATTGGGTAGCGATACTTTCTAGATAAAAGATATAGAGGTGTTCCAGTGCGACAAGTGTAGCTAATATAGTAGTAATGAGTGACATAATTTTTTCTTTCTAATGTTTTTCTACGGTAATCTGATCTAAGCCAGATACAAGTTTTTCTAATAAAGTGCTCAGCGTCCTTTGCTCATCATCCGAGAGAACTTTTTCCATTTGCTTTTTGACATTTACATGATAGGTCGGTGGCTCATGCAAAAGCTGCTCTTTTGCAACATTCGTGACATTCACTAGAACCTCTCGTTGATTTTTGGGATTGCGGCTCCGTTGAACATAACCGCGCTCTTCTAAAATTTTGAAATGCCGAGTTAAGGCTGCAGGATCGATTTTTAAGACCTCTTGCACAGCAACTTGACTGCATGGAGCATTGTCTAATAAAAAGGTCAGTATCTCGTACCGTGTTAAGCTGATTTCTAATTTTTTCTCAAAGAGTTGCGTGATGGCTTGATCGGTTAAATGCAATTGATATAGCAGGTGATGAATGGCAACCATCTTTTCTCCTTTCTGGTTTTGCTTGACTAGTCAACTATTGATAAGTCAATCATAAAACACAACAAAAAGAAAAGCAAGCATTTTGCCTTTCTTTAACGGATTATCTGTTTAATCTCTAGTAAATAGTTGATTTTGTGATTAATGTTTGGTCGATCATCGCAGAAATTGATTGATTGAATACCGCTGTTAAAGGCAACATCTACATCCAACGTCCGGTCACCGATATAGTAAGTGCTTGCCTTATCCAGCTGGTATTTCTCTACAAGATAATTCACACCTTCTGGGTCGGGCTTTCTTGCAAATCCATTAGCAGTAGTCACGATTTCTGTAAAATAATCCAAAATCTCTAAATCCGCCAAAATTTGGTAAGCATTTTTCCCCTTGTGGGTATAGACAAACTGCTGAATATCTGCTTCCTGCGCCCAAGTAAGAATAGCCTTAGCACCATCCATGAGCTGAATGTGAGCATTTTTCTCTTGCAAACTTTGACCTCGAAAACGGTTCATCTCTTCAGCATCTAAACCTTTTTCTGTTGCGACTTTCTCCAGCAATTTCTGAACAGAATGCTGCAAAATATAAGCACGAATGACCTCTCGGTCAAAGTCTAATCCATAATGAGTATAGGTTTCTTCAATCCCCGCCAAAATTGCATCATAGGAATCCAATAATGTTCCGTCCAAATCCCAAATAAAAGCTCTTGTCATGTTTGACTCCTCATTTTCCGTTGATAGATGATTTGTAAAAAAATCCAGCGAAAGGCATTGTCCAAAAGGGTAGCAGTCCAAACTCCGGGCAAGCCCAATCCCAGAGTTACCCCCAGAAAATAGCCCGCCACGATGCGAATCAGCCACATACCAACCGTCGTGGCATAAAAAGGTAACTTCGCATTTCCCAATCCTTGCCAAACAGCCGTGTAGATGACTGTTCCTGCTGTCATAGGCACACACAAAAGTGAAAAAAGAATGACCGACAAGCTAGCTGTTACAGCGCCGCTATCCTTTGTATAAAGACGTGTTAGTGGCTGTCCAAGTGCAAAAATAAGCAGAGCCACCGCTAGCATGAGTCCAAGAGATAGCCAGTAGGTCTGCTTCGTCAGCTTTCTAACTGTTTGAAAATCTGCCTGCCCCACCGCATGAGCCACTAACATAACTGTTGCAGTAGCGACTCCAAAGCCCGGCATGTAGTTAAACTGGGTCAGAACCTCTCCAATTGCATTTCCCGCAACAGCATCTGTCCCGAACTTAACGATAATAGCAATAATCACCACGTCCCCAGCCCGCATCATCAGCCGTTCTCCAGCAGCTGGCAGAGATAAACGTAGCAGTTCCCAGTCCAGCCTCCAACTCCAAGGCGCCAGAGGCAGGGACAATTCTTTCCATAAAATCAATATACCCACCAGACGGGCTAAAATGGTGCCCAGCGCCACTCCAACAATTCCCATGTGGAAAATAAAAATCGCAAGACTGGAAAAAAGGACATTGAGCAGATTGCTTAAAAAACTGATATACATAGGCATGCGAGGGTTGCTAGTTGCTCGAATCAAGGAGCCTAGCGTAGTCATCAGACCCAAAAGGAGAATCGTTCCCCCGATTAAAGCTAAATAAAGACCACCTGCATTGGCAACTGCAGGCTCCGTTCCCAGCCAAGCTAATATCTGGCGTCCAAAAACAAGCGAGAAAAGTCCTAGAAAGACGCTCAAAATCAGAGTTAATTTAATGGCTTCGCTAGTGTGATAAGCCAGATTGTCTCGATCTCCTTCTCCCAAACTCTTGGAAATGAGACTGGATACTGCTGCTCCCAGCGCAATAAAAATGGCTTGGTAAATCGTAATAACATTACCAGCAACCGAAACTCCTGAAATAGCCACGAGACCGAGACTCGCTACCAAATACGAGTCCACCATTCCCATTAGCATCTGCAAAAAGTTTTCGACCATGGCTGGTAGGGCAATATTTAAAATCTTTTTATAAGTGGTCATACATCATGAAACTCCTGCTTTTGATTATACACTTTTCTGCACTTTGCTGGCAATATTTTGTTTACACCCTGTTGCAATCTGAAAACACTCAGCTGGTAGCCAACTGAGTGTTTGTTACAAAAATTTATTAGATTATTAAAGTCCTAAATAGCTTTCTACTGCTGCCTGCATTTGGTCAGCAGCGACAGTCGTTTTATGGCGGACTTGTGCGGTTTCTAGGTTAGCAACTGCAGAAGGCACTGCAACTCCTGAAATCTCGTGGAGTTTTGTTAAGGCTTCAAAGTCACTAAGACCACTTTGTCCCATTACAGCTTCGACTGCCACAACTGGGAATTTGTAAGGACTGGCGGTTGAAGCAATAACAGTTGTAGTCTCATCACCCGTAGCTGTCCGGTATTTTTGATAAACAGCTGAAGCGACCGCTGTGTGCGGATCTTCAATGTAATCAGACGCCTCATAAACTCGTTTGATTTCAGCTGCTGTCTCAACTTCGGTGGCATATTCTGCCGCAAAGAGTTCTAAAATAGCTGGATCAAAATCAGTCAACTCATACTGACCATGCTGATTGAGAGACTTCATCAAATCCGCTGTCTTTTCTGCACTATTTCCTAACAGGTGGAAAATTAAACGCTCTAAGTTTGAAGAAACTAAAATATCCATAGACGGACTAGACGTTACCTTAAAGCTACGCTTTTTATCATAGACTTGCGTCTTAAAGAAATCGGTCAAAACATTGTTTTCATTGGAAGCACAAATCAACTTGCCCACCGGAAGACCGATTTGTTTAGCATAATAGGCTGCTAAGATATTGCCGAAGTTTCCAGTTGGAACAGCAAAATTAACTGCTTCGCCTGCCTGAATCTGACCGGTTTTAACCAATTGTGCATAGGCATAAACATAGTAAACAATCTGTGGCACCAAACGCCCGATATTCATGGAGTTAGCAGAAGAAAATTGCAACTGATGTGTAGCTAAACGCTCCCGAAGAGCCGCATCATTAAACATGCTTTTGACATTGGTCTGGGCGTCATCAAAATTGCCCTCAATAGCCACCACATGAGTATTATCCCCCGTCTGAGTAATCATTTGCAGCTCCTGAACCTTGCTGACACCGTCTTTAGGGTAAAAGACGATGATTTCCGTTCCTGGCACATCGGCAAAGCCTGCCATAGCTGCTTTTCCGGTATCACCAGAAGTCGCCGTCAAAATGACAATTTTATTTTTCAAACCATGCTTTTTCGCTGCTGTCGTCATCAAATGTGGGAGGATAGACAAGGCCATATCCTTGAAAGCAATCGTAGCACCATGGAAAAGTTCCAAATTGTATTGCCCGTTCAGTTTCACCAAGGGAGCTATCTCTAGTGTGTCAAATTTGCTGTCATAGGCATTGTTAATGCAGTCATCCAGCTCTTGATCTGTAAAGTCATCTAAAAAAGCAGATAAAATCAATTTTGCAACTTCCTGATAGGAAGCATCTTTGAGTTTAGTAAAATCCAGCTCTAGTTGCGGATAAGAAATTGGCGTAAAGAGACCACCGTCCGTTGCTAACCCCTGCAAAATAGCCTGACTGGCTGTCACCGTATTGTTTGCGTCACGCGTTGATTGATAAACTAAAGTCATGAGTTTCTGTCCTTTTCGTGTAGTCTGTTCTATTATAACATGATTTATCAGAAAATTCCCGCATTTTATGGGAAATGTGAGAGAGTGGAGTTGGAGATTTTTATTGTTTATATAGCTACCTCAAAAAAACAAACGGACGTGAGTTCATAGAATCCACCATCCGTTTTGTTTTTATTTCACCTTCATTACTCTCACTAGACTAGCGCGCTCGGCTTCTTCTAGCTTCATTTCGATATAATGAATGGTTTCTGTGAGATCTGGAATGGTTGCATACTCTAAGCCATTGACCCGACGGCGGGTCTTTTCAATCTCATCTGCCATCAGCTGGCAGCTCTTTTCAATCTCTGCTAAGTGCAGGAGGTCGGGCAATAAGTTGCCCATATCCTCAATCGTCTCATCCATCTGGCTGTTAGAAGCCACATAGCTATAAACCACATCTCCCTCATCATCACCATAAGGATTATCAATATGAGCATGCATTTTTGGCACCTGCACACTCATGATATTCTCCTGTTCGATATGGAGGTTGACTTCTCGCATAGGGACAGCAAAAATCTCTTCTACCATGAGGTCACTTTCCAAGGTTTTCGCCAATACAAAATCCTGCATGTGACCAACCAGAGCTGTTTCAACTTTTTGGCGAAGGCGGTTGTTTTCGCGAACAGCTTCAATGAAACGACGCATCAGTTCATCTCGCTTATCCTTGAGAAGTTTATGACCGCGAGTAGCTGTTTTCAGGCGCTCTTTCAGGTTGTTCAGCTCCATTCGGGTTGGTTTGACATTTAAACGAGCCATTCAGATCACCTCCCTAGGCTTGCTGCTTGCTTTCTGGCAAATATTGATCAATCATGTCGTCCTTGATTCGTTTAAGTTCTGTCCGTGGCAAGATAGACAACAATTCCCAGCCTAAATCCAAACTTTCTTCAATCGTCCGATTGGTATAAAAACCTTGATTGATGTACTCTTTTTCAAATCGCTCGGTAAATTGAACATAGAGCTTGTCGGTGTCAGATAGTGCGGATTCTCCCAGTACAACCGCTAATTCTTTGGCTTGTTTGCCTTGTGCATAAGCCGCAAAGAGCTGATTCATGGTTGCTGCATGGTCTCCCCGAGTCTTTCCTTCGCCAGAACCCTTGTCTTTGAGGCGCGAAAGAGACGGCAATACGTTAATCGGCGGACGATAACCGCTGTTGTAAAGGTCACGCGACAGGATAATCTGACCTTCGGTGATGTAACCCGTCAAATCAGGAATGGGATGAGTGATGTCATCCTCAGGCATGGTGAGAATAGGAATCTGCGTCACCGAGCCTTTCTTCCCCACCAAGCGCCCCGCCCGTTCATAAAGGGTGGAAAGATTGGTATAGAGATAGCCCGGATAACCTCGACGTCCCGGCACTTCTCGACGAGCTGCGGATACTTCGCGCAAGGCCTCGCAGTAGTTGGTCATATCTGTCATGATGACGAGAACATGCATGTCTTTTTCATAAGCCAAATATTCAGCAGCAGTCAGAGCAATCCGCGGTGTCGCAATCCGCTCAATAGCAGGATCATTGGCTAGATTGATAAAGAGGATAGAGCGGTCAATAGCTCCCGTTTCTCGCAAGTCATTCATGAAAAACTCGGCTTCTTCAAAGGTAATCCCCATAGCCGCAAAGACTACTGCAAAATTTTCTTCTGAATTGAGCACCGTAGCTTGACGAGCAATCTGGGCAGCCAATTCCTTATGGGGTAGACCCGCCCCAGAGAAAACTGGCAATTTTTGTCCTCGAACTAAGGTATTGAGGTGATCAATGGCTGAAATTCCAGTCTGGATAAACTCATCGGGATAATCTCGCGCGACTGGATTGATGGCTTGACCGTCAATATCCAAGTATTTTTCCGGCAAAATATCTGGTCCACCGTCAATAGGCTTGCCCATACCGTTGAAAATTCGTCCTACCATATCTTCTGACACTGGCAATTCAAGCGGTCTGCCGGTGAAACGCACCTTGGCTTTTTCTAGATTGATACCGCTGGAACCCTCAAACAGCTGCACCATCGCCTTGTCTTCTTGCACTTCCAAAACCTGCCCCTGACGCTTGGTTCCGTCATGGAGCTGGATTTCCACCAGCTCATTAAAATGCACGCCTTCTACTTGCTCTACAATCATCAAAGGACCAACAACTTCACTAACAGTACGGTATTCTTTAATCACGTTCATTGTCTGCTCCTCCTTGTGCAAGAATCTCATGCAAGTTTTCTCGAATAGCAACATCCAAATTACAAATTGCATCCAGCTGCTCTTCTGGGATAAATTTAGAGCGGGCAATCCGATCGCGTAGCTCTACAGTACCATTCATGACTTCAGTAAAGTAAGCACCTAAATTCAAGGCACGATTGGCTTCCTCATCAAATGTTAAAATATTAGTGAGCAGAGCTACTTGTTTTTTAAAGGAAGCGTAGGTGTCAACCTCATCAAAAGCATTTTGTTGCAGGTAATCCTCACGAATCATTTTAGCTGTATTCATGGTGAGACGATCCTTTTCAGACAGAGAGTCCAGACCAACCAGCCGCACGATTTCCTGTAGCTCACTCTCTTTTTGGAGAATGTTCATCGCCTTGGTCACTTTTTCCGACCAAGCCAACTGCTCATGCTGATTGATATATTGGCCCACCTCATCTAGATAAAGCGAGTAAGAGCTAAGCCAGTTAATCGCAGGGAAATGGCGACGTTGTGCTAACTGAGCGTCTAAGCCCCAGAAAACTTTGACAATCCGCAGGGTATTTTGCGTGACTGGCTCCGAGATATCTCCACCCGGAGGGGAAACGGCACCGATTGCGGTAATGCTTCCCTCACGCTCGTCACTCCCTAAGGTTTTAACCCGACCAGCTCGTTCGTAATATTCAGCAATTCGGCTGCCCAGATAGGCTGGATAACCTTCGTCACCTGGCATTTCTTCCAAACGCCCTGACATTTCCCGCAGAGCTTCTGCCCAACGCGAAGTCGAATCCGCCATGATAGCGACAGAATAGCCCATATCTCGGAAATATTCAGCAATCGTAATTCCTGTATAGATAGAAGCCTCACGCGCCGCAACTGGCATATTGGACGTGTTGGCAATCAGAACAGTTCGCTGCATGATAGACTGACCAGTCGTTGGATCAATTAGCTCGGGAAATTCATTGAGCACATCGGTCATTTCATTGCCTCGCTCGCCACAGCCCACGTAAATCACGATATCCACATTGGCAAATTTAGCGACCTGGTGCTGCACAACGGTCTTGCCTGCTCCAAAAGGACCTGGAACAGCAGCCGCCCCGCCCTTGGTCACAGGGAAAAAGGTGTCAATCACTCGTTGACCCGTCACCAAAGGCTCCTCTGGAATCAGCTTTTGATCAAATGGACGACCTCGGCGAACCGGCCACTTCTGCATAAGACTGCCGACAAAGACGGAGCCGTCTGCCTGTTCAATCTCATAGGCAGGCTGATCGACAGTATAGCTCCCCGCTTCTATCTTAGTCACACGACCGCTGACACCAATCGGCACTAGAATGCGGTGAGCTACTAATGTGGTTTCTTGAACCGTTCCCAGAATATCTCCAGCGGTCACCTCTGTTCCAATCTCCAGACAAGGCACAAAGTCCCACTTGGTCTCTCGATTCAGATGAGGCAACTGCACTCCGCGCACCAGGAAATCACTCTGCGTCACCGTTTGAAAGCGCGCCAAAGGTCGCTGAATTCCGTCAAACATTTGCGAAATCAACCCCGGTCCCAATTCAACCGACAACGGACTCCCCGTCGTTTCCACCGGCTCTCCTGGTCCAAGCCCAGAGGTTTCTTCATATACTTGAATGGAGGCCTCATCTCGACGCATCTCAATGATTTCCCCAATCAAGCCCAAATTGCCCACACGACAAATATCCTGAATATTCGCTTCCTGCATCCCAGAGGCGACCACCAAAGGACCTGAAACTTTTATAATCTTTCCTTGACTCACAATCTTCCTCCATTCTTTGGGAGATTTTTGCTTATTTTCTATCCTTGCCGTGAGCTTGAAACCCTTCTTAGCTATCTCTACAGCAAAAATTGATACTTCTTATTTTAAAAATCAGATAAGGCTTTTATTTGTTGCCCATTTTCATCAAAATTATCTGGGCTTAGCCATTTTTCTAAACGGGTTTTGACCGCTGGCCAGTCCCTGTCAATCATGGCTAGCCAATCAGTATCTCGGTTGCGCCCCTTATAAACAACTGCCTGACGAAAAGTGCCCTCGTAGGTAAAACCAAGCCTTTCTGCTGCGCGCCTTGAAGGCTGATTGAGTGCATCGCATTTCCATTCGTAGCGGCGATACTCCAACTCTTCAAAGACATAGCGCGCCAGCAAGTGCTGGGCTTCCGTAGCCAGTCTGGTGCGCTTCAGCTTGGGCGAATAGGTCACAGACCCCACCTCAATGACACGGTTGCCTCGGTCAATCCTCATTAAAGCGAAGGTTCCCAGCGCCTTGCCACTCTCCTTGTCCACAATGGCATAGTAAAAACGATCTGGAGCTGCCAGCATCTGATCTAGCAAGGCCGACCACTCATCCTGACTTTGAACAGGATTTTGAAAGAGATAAGTCCACATGTCAGCAGGAGAATCCGAACCATACACTTCATATAAATCCGCTCCATGCTTGTCCTTGGACAGACGCTCAATAACAGCATACCGCCCTTCTATACGCTCCAGGTTGGGCAATTCCCCCGGCTTAAAATGCGGCAGAGCATCCCCGATGGGCTGGCCTAATTCATTTATTTTCATAAAAACCTCACAATATATCCTGTCCAACTGCTTTTTCTACGTTCTTACGAATACGTCTCTGTCCTAATCCTGTTACTCCTTTATGATTCGGGATTAAGATAATCGCTGGCAACACTTGCTTATCATAGTAAGCCAGCGTTTCAGGGATTTCAGCAGCCATGTCTTCTGTCAAATAAATAATAGCAAAATCTTCTCGGCTCAGTCGTCGTAAAGTATTCACCACATCGGTCGCTTCGGTGACTGGAAAAGTCGGAAAACCAATCAGGCGAAAAGGCAGAATGGCATCGCGGTTCCCCACCACACCAATTTTATAAGTTTTACTGGCCATAAATCGGTCTCATCCTTTCTTTGATAATCTCTACTGGAAGTTGGTTCGTCAAACCAGTCAAAATAAGTCGAAGATTTTTCACTTCTAACTCTTTTCCCAATAAATAACGAGCGAGCGGAAGCGGACCACTTGTTTCAAATCGCCCTTGCTCTAAGAGCTTAAACTGAACCAAGTCTGCTAGATACTCCAGTTCAAGATTTGTCAGTTTACCCGAACGCAGTTTTTCTTCATAAATGCTTAGTTCTGCGTCAAATTCTAGTGGATTAACTTTGGAAAACCAGCTAGCAAGATGACCTTTTTCTGCCAACTCAATCCATTCTGCACTCGTCAAAGAGCCGTCATCTGATAACAACTGTGTCATAAAACTGTGCGGTTTTTGGTGCCGAATCGCTCGCTGCACCGTTACTGCATTATAAAAATCAATTGTCAACCGCACCAGTTGCTTGAGCCGCTCATCTTCAAATGCAGACTCCAAGCTTTTTAAGTGCTTGAAATAAGCCAGATCCATTCCAATTTCCAGAACGCGTACATCTTGATAATCTTGATATTCCGCCCAAGTCGCCGCCACTTCATCCGCCATAAATTTAGGACAATGTTCAGCAGAAAAGGTTGCAACCAAATGCTCCAAAATATCTAAAGGATAAGGTCCAACAGAAATCAACAGATGCTTTAAATTCAAACCTGTCGCCTTGTGCTTAAGCAACACCTTAAGATTGTGATAGGTATATTTGAGCGTAAAAAACTCCACCAAAGCAGATTCTGGACTAACTTCAAAAGCCCAAGCATACTCTGCAAACAAATGTTTCATGAGAAACCTCTCAATCGCATTTAAGTCTGTTAGTTGCTCATGATCCAGATTATAAACCGTTCCTTCCAAAGCTGCTGATCGACTTTCAGAAGTGAAAGTCCGCAACAACTGCTCGTATTGCGCTAGGCTTAAAAAGCTACTCTCATGAATGCTAATTTCTGTATTCACTTGAGCGAAGGTCTTTTCATTCATAGAACGCCTCCTTAGTCTGCTTCATCTTGGAAAATCGTCTGAGCAAGCTGATAACTCTCCTCCTGCCACAAAGAATCCACCAAACTGCGGTAGAGGTAGTTATCGTCAATATTGCCTCGCGAAAGGAGAAAACCTGCTTCTCCACTCACAGGAGAGGAAGCCAATCTTACGTGCGGATAGTGCTCTAATAATCGTTCCAATTGTCCAGCCGAATATTTAACCAATGTCCGTGAGCCAACTGTCAAAACAAGCTCTTCTTGCGGATACTTTTTTAAGACCTGCTCCAAGAAAGCCTGCTCCTGCTCGATCGACCAGGCCGCCATTTGCTCATAAGCCCCCGCAAATAATTCTTTCAAAATCCCTTGCTTAGTCGCCAAAGTAGACTGACGTTTTTCATTTTCAAGCTGCTGCACTTCACGCTGTACCTGACGATTGATCGCTTTTATTTCTTGCTCACGCTGTTGCAGTTTTTCTTGTTTCAACCGTGCTTCTTGCTCTTTAGCTTCATGCTCAATAGACTCTTTAGCATCGGCTAATAGCTGCCGCCCATTTTCATGCGCCTGCTCCAAAACCGAATCCCTCAAATGAGATTCAAATTCCATATCTGCCTCCTTCTATGACATCTTGTTTCAAGACATTGAATCTGTCTCATTTCACATTTAAAACCATCAAAAGAGATACAACAAAGGCAAGGATAGCATAAGTTTCTACCATGGCAGCAAGGATAACCCCTTTCATGACATCTTCAGGTCGCTTTGCCAAAATCTGCATGCCAGCTGTCGCGACATTTCCTTGGTATTTAGCAGAATAATAACCAACGATTCCGATTGGAAGTGCGGCAAAAAAGAGGGCTAGACCTGTTTGAAGAGCCATCTCAGGTTGAATTTTAAAGAAAATCAAAATCCCGATAACAAAACCATACAAACCTTGCGTACCTGGCAAAAGTTGCAAAATCAAAGCACTGACGAATTTCTCAGGTTGCTCTTTTAACAGGGCTGCCGCAGCCTGACCGGTTGATCCGACATTACGCGCAGAGCCAATACCGCTGAGGAAAATCGCAAAAACCACACCGAGTGCTGCGAAAAAGGCACCACCGTAAGTTGAAAAGTAAGATGAAAAAGCTTGCATGAATAAACTCCATTTCTAATAGTAAATATTATTTATTTGGTTATTTTGTCAATGACATAAAACTTCTAGCTGAGTTGCTAAAATAATTTAGCTGTGCTATTTTTTGTAGTGGACATATTTCTCTACTGGCTTCAAAGGTTTAAAAGCTTTTCCGCCACCGTCATAGAATTTCCCAAAAAACTCAACGAAAATCAAACGCGCTCCGTGCACATAGCCTGATAAAAAGGAGAGAAACATATTGATACCGTGAAGGGCGAGAAACAACACAATGCCAATACTGAAGCGAGCAAAAGGTGGAAAGAGACTAACAATTAAGTTAAAAGCTGAGCCAATGCTTGCACCAGCAAGCCCCAAAGCCATAAGTCGCGTAAAGCTCACCAAGTCTCCCACATAGCTGCTGATATTATATAGATTAAATAGTGCAGGACCCAAGCCTTTCAAACTTTTAGCGCTGATAATAGAAACCAGTACAATGCCCACAGCATTTACAATAGCCAGCCATTGCCCAATAAAGCCGACCATAGCAAGAGCTGGGAACAGTCGTCCCGCCGCTAGCAAAGCCAACCCGATGAGAATCAACATCCAGGCAAAACCCGAATTATAAGCTGCCGCATAATCCTTCATGCGAATATTCTTTTTGCCACTGAGGTAAAGTCCTGTCATGACTGTCACAAAACCAATCACGACCGAAATAATCAAAATAGTGATCACATCTGTGCTAGTATCAATGAGCGCAAAAGGCAATTTGAAGCCAAAGAAAGAACCATAAATCACTCCCCAGAGTGCAACGCCAATTCCTAAAATTCTAAAAAAGCGTAAATTCTTTGCTAGACTTGGCTTGACATGTAAAGTCTTCAAAGCCCAAGTCGTTCCGCCAAAAAGCAACAGACCATAGCCAATATCAGCCGCCATCATGCCAAAAAAGATAAAGTAGAAGACCGAAACAACGGGCGTTGGATCTTTATCTTCGTATTTCGGCAGCGAATACATCTCTGTCACCAGCTCAAAGGGCTCAATCAGAGCATTATTTTTAAGTTTTGTCGGGACTCGCTGTCGATCAGCCACCGTCATTTCATGGATTTGAAGCAAGACAGCCCCACCAAATTGTTGCGCAAGACCCATTTTCAAATCTTCTATCTGCTCTTGCTCAATCCAGCCCTCTAAAGCAACCAAATTCTGCGTACTGGCAAGATCTCCCTTGATTTCTTGGCGAGAGGTGAGATTCAAAATATAGTCCAATTGAAGCTTGAGCTGTTGCAGTTCCTTACTGGAAGCTGCAAGCTGCGTTTGCGTTGAGCTGATAACCGTTTCTTGCTCCTTTATCGTTTTTTTTAACGATGTCAAACGCTCTTTTGGTAATTCTTCAAAAGCATATTCAAAAGGTTTGAAACCAAGCTCTGTCAAGAATGCTTGCATTTCCTTAGCTGTTTCTGCTTTACATAGCACAAGAATTCCACTTTCTGTGGTACTGGTAAAAATCTCTTGGACTTCTAGATTAGGATAGTCCCGTAATCGAGCATTGAGCTGATTGTTCTCATTGCTTGGAATGCTTCCCACAAACGCACGAAGATGTTTAAATTGCTTAAGTGCTACTGGAGTAACGTCTAAACTTGCCCATTTTTCCAACTCCGCCACTTCCGACTGAGCCGTTTCTTTGACTTCTTGTGCTCTTGCCAACACTTGAAATTGTTGCTGAATATTGGCAAGAAGCGCTTCTTCATCACGCGCCTGCCCCGCTTGCTCTAAATCCACAAACGTTATTTCCAAAGGCGCTTCCTTTAACGACTCCAGTAATTTTTTCTTGGGCACAAACGCCTGCAAACGTTCAATCATATTGGCAAGTTTTTCCTGTCGCCGAGTCAAAGTTTGAAGATGTTCCGAGAAAGACTTATCAGGATTCCACACCAACTCTTGCTCAAAAGCTCCCTGCCAAGTCTCTTTTGCTTGCAAATCCTGAATTTCAACCGATTGGAGATTTTGCAAATAGGAGAGGACATCATCCAACAAATCTTTTGGCAATAGCAACGACAACTCTTGCATGTGACTAATGGCCATATTTTTCTACCACCCTGTCCACAATCATTTGCAGCAGTACCTCTTTTTTATTTGACAAAGCCGCTTGGGCTTTTTCTTCGTTCTCTTGTCTCGTTTTTTCCAAGTCTTGTGTCAAGCTAACAATCTCTTTTTCAGATTGTTCCTTTAACTCAATAAGCAACTGTTGTTTTTCTTCATCATAGACTCGCCCTAGTTGCTTCAAATCGCTGGCAGCTTGGTTTTGCAACTCCCGAATCTGATGTTGATAACCAGCTAGCACTTCATCTGCTGCTCGTTCAATTTCTTGCATTTGCTCAAGAGTAGCGTTCATCATATCTTGCACCTCCTTTGTATCATACAATGGCTGTAACGTTTACTTGTGTAAATTATAACACATTTTCAAATCATTCGTCACAGAGTTTTATTCCTTTTCTTTGCAAACAAGAATTATTTTACACGAAACACTACCATTTGTTAGACTAGTCTTATTTCCTTTTACTTTTCATCTGCTTGTATCATTTCTGAAAGCTTCGTTAATTCTCCATCACAACCACTTACTCAAAATACGGCATCATAGCAAAAAAATAACCTAAAATATTTGACTATCTGAATAGTCAAATATTTTAGCCCTCTTCTCTTGCTTATTTTAGTTAAAATAAAGAATCTAATATTTACCCCTAGATTCTCTAATGTCAAAAACAATTATTCCTTCAGTAATTTTTATATCTTAATGCATCCATCAATAACAATCTTTTACAATGATGGCACAAATAGCCTAATTATCGTCTAATATTTCAAAGACTTGGTTAATAATTGTGTATCTTCTAATAACCTTCCTAACTGCTCACTATCCTTTTGAATCATAGCAAGATACAGCAGGTCTGTTAAAAATAAAGTATTGTTTCTAGAGTCAATAGCTCCCACTCTCAACTCTTGTTCATGTTTAGGGACACGAAATACAAGATCCCCTAACTGCGTCAGCGGATTTATCCCAACACCTGTAATGGCAATCGTGAATACTCTTTGTTTTTTTGCAAATTGTAGTGGAGCAACAACCTCCTTTGTCAATCCACTATAGCTTATTCCAATTGCTAAATCTTTACTACTTGCTGAAGCAATACTGGCCATTTGAACATGACTATCCTGGACATACACACAGTTTTTTCCAATCCTATTTAACTTATAATAAAAATCACTACATACTGTTCCGGATGCACCTACCCCAAACAGATAAATTTTACTTGCTTGATTTAGTAAAGTACTCGCTTGTTCCAGCTCTTCGATTTTTAGAAGCTCCACTGTCTGCTTGATTGATTCTGTGTAAGAACTTGCTAATTTTAGCACTAAATCACTCAAACTATCATTGGACAGAATACTACCATTATACAAATTATCATACTTGGTTTTTGATAATTCTAATTTAAACTTAGCAAAATTTGAATAGCCGAATTTTTTCGCCAATCTACTCACTGTAGCAGTCGACACTTCTGCTTGTTCTGCTAAATTCCGAATAGTTAATTCTTCAATGTGCAAAAGGTTCTTTTCTATATAGTTTAACAACTTTTGTTCTGCTTTTGTTAAACCGCTTATTTGATTATGTATGATTGCCATATAATTTCACTTCCTTTGTTACTATTTTACATTTTTTTGGATAAATATTGAAATTTTATAACTTTTGTTTTATAATATGATTGAAGTAATCGTTTACAAAAATGAAAGGAGCTTATAAATGGATATTGACCAGCTCAATACTGAACAAGCAAACCCTGATTCGTTCGAGATTGAAAAAATGACTACCAAACAGATTACATCTTATATCAATCGAGAGGATCAAAAAGTACCTTTAGCAGTAGCACAAGCCCTACCGGCAATTAATAACTTAATTGATGCTACTATTTCTCAATTGCAGCAAGGAGGTAGAATCATTTATGTAGGAGCTGGGACATCTGGACGTTTAGGAATTTTAGATGCTTCAGAATGTCCGCCTACTTATGGAGTAGAAGCTGACTTAGTTCAAGGGATTATAGCAGGAGGAAACAGAGCTATTCACCTTGCTCAAGAAGGAGCAGAAGATGATAGGCAAGCGGCTAAAATAGACTTAAGTAAGCTCAAATTATCAGATAAAGATATGGTTATCGGATTAACAGCTTCAGGTCGGACGCCTTATGTAACAGCAGCACTCAAGTATGCCCATGAGCAAAATGCCCAAACAGGTTCCATCTCCTGTGTAAAAAATGCCGAAATTTCTACTATTTCAAATTATCCCATAGAGGTTTTAGTCGGTCCGGAAATAATCACTGGATCAAGTAGAATGAAAGCAGGAACTGCACAAAAATTAATTTTAAATATGATTTCTACTACTAGCATGATCCGTCTTGGTAAAATATATAAAGGTTATATGGTTGATGTGAAACCAACAAATGAAAAACTTGTGGAAAGAGCCCAGAGAATTATTCAGAAAACAACCGGTGCCAACTCACAGGAAGCAAGAGATATATTTGAAAAAGCGAAAGGAAACGTAAAACTTGCGATTTTGATGCAACTAGGTCATTTAACTACAGAGCAAGCGGAAAATATGTTACTTGAAAATCACCAAAACATTGCGCTGTCTATTGAGACTTTATTACAAGAAAAGGAGAATACCCATGAATGTTGAACAAGTGGCAACTGAACTTTTAAACAATGTTGGCGGATCCAATAATATAAAAAGTAATGCCAATTGCATGACTCGGTTAAGACTAGGACTTAAAAACCCTGAATTGGCTAACATTGAAAAATTAAAGAAAATTGATGGCGTTTTAGGAGTTGTAGAAGCGGATACTTTGCAGATTATTTTTGGGCCTGGCATTGTTACTAAAGTAGCTCAAGCATTTGCGGAACTCTCTCATCTTCCTCTCGGAAGCATAGACGAAACTATCGATGTTGAAAATCTCACCAAAATAAATAAAAGTGCTAATAAGCAGAAGCATGACAAACCACTACAACGCTTTTTGCAAAAAATAGCCAATATTTTCATCCCTTTATTACCAGGAATCATCGCTGCAGGAATGATTAATGGCATCACCAACATCATCAATGTTTCAACGGGAAATGCCTTTGCCATGGCATGGTGGTATCAATGTATTCGGACAATGAGTTGGGGATTATTTACGTTTCTACCAATCTTTGTTGGCATGAATGCTGCAAAAGAATTTAAAGGTAGCCCAATTTTAGGTGCAATTGCTGGCGCTATGTATGTAAGTGTTCCCTCTATGCCATTACTAACAAAAGGGATTTTACTTCCTCTTGTAAACAAAGCTTATTCAACCGGAATCGGTGGGTTATTAGCGGCTTTATTTGGCGGTATTTTATTTGCTTATTTAGAACGCACCATCAGAAAATTTATGCCAGATTTTCTTGATACATTTCTCACACCACTGCTGACAGTCATTATTGGTGGGTTTTTAGCTTTGCTGATCATTCAACCACTTGGTGAGTTGATTACGGGAAGTATTTTTACTACTTTAAACTTCTTCTATGAAAAATTAGGTGTCCTTGGAGGTTATCTCTTATCAGCAGGATTTTTACCTCTTGTTTCAGTAGGACTACACCAAGCACTCACCCCTATCCATGTTCTCCTTAACAATCCATCTGGACCAACATCAGGGATTAACTATCTACTTCCAATTTTAATGACAGCTGGGGGCGGACAAGTGGGGGCAGGTCTTGCTCTTTATCTGAAAACGAAAAACAAAAAATTAAAACAAATCACGCGCGACTCTTTACCAGTTGGAATACTAGGAATTGGTGAACCACTAATGTACGCTGTCACTCTACCTCTTGGGAAGCCATTTATCACAGCATGTCTTGGTTCTGGCTTTGGTGGTATCTTAGCTGTATTATTCCACTTAGGTACTGTCACTCAAGGGGTATCAGGCTTATTTGGTTTGTTAATAATGGTGCCTGGTACACAAATCCAATTTGTTATTGCAATGCTTGGTGCCTACTTAGCTGGCTTTGTAATCACCTGGTTCTTTGGTGTGGACGAGGAGCGAATCAATGCAATATACAACTGACCAGATGTTTAACACTTCTTTAGGCTTTTCCCTTTATACATCCAACAATTTAGAAGACAGCAAACAGTGGATAAGAGATTATAAAAAGGCAGGTTTCTCATTTGCTTTCACATCATTAAATCTTCTTGAAGAGGCAGACCAATCGAATAAAATACGTCCACTGCTTCAAGAATGTCAGAAACATTCTATTCATACCTTTGTAGATATTAATCGTCAAGTTTTAGATAGCTTCGGAATTGATGGATTAAAGAAACTCGGAATTGTTGCCCTGCGGATTGATGATGGCATTATTGATTCTGAGATCGTAATATTATCAAATCATTTTAAAATTGTTTTGAATGCATCCACTCTTACATCTCAAAAAATCAGTCGTCTAAAAATACAGGGACTAAAAACAAGCCAGTTAATTGCCTGCCATAATTATTACCCCAAACCATATACAGGATTGAGCCTTCACAAAGTGAAACAATTCAATCAGCAATTACACCAGTATAATATCCCTGTTGTTGCGTTTATTCCAGGAGAAATAAAAAGATTACCGATTTTTGAAGGTTTGCCAACTATTGAAGAACAGCGCCATATAAAACCTCTGCAAGCTGCTCTTGAATGCTTAGTAGCTGCTGAATGCGACTACATTTGTATAGGGGACAATGCACTCTCGGCCTCCTCACTAAGTAAATTTTCTTTCCTAGCAAAAGAGGTTATTCCATTAGAAGCCGCTGTCCCTTCTCCCTTGTATCATATGATTTTTGAAAATCGACTAGATAGTAGCGATTATGTTATTCGAGCGGCTTATTCGCGGCAACAACTAAAGCAATTTAAGCTATCAGGAACAATTCGGCAACGATATCTCGGCGATATTGTCATTGCCAATGAAAAATTTTTACGCTATGAAAAAGAATTAGAAATTTGTCTTTGCAACCTTCCATTAGACGAACGACAGACTATAATTGGAAAAGTCCGAAATGAAGATTTAGCTTTATTACATTATATTCAACCCCCATTTAAATTTTCTTTTGTGAAATTGAATGTCAAATAGTTTTTTATTAGTCGTTGGAGACAAGATCTATCAACTACTAATTTTTTAAATCAACCTCCTCATTTATGCGCTTACATTTATTATATCATTAATTTGGTTTACACATCACTTCGATAAAATCTTTCAATAAATTTACAATTCCAATCCAGCCTTATCTTAAAAAAGCATGTTATAATATAACTACATAAATAACAAATTGTTATATAGTAATGCAATGGAGATAGTGTTTGTATGAAAAATACGCAACGTATCATGGCGAGGATTGAAAGCCATTTTGATAGTATGACCGAGTTAGAAAAGCGGATTGCAAACTACTTTTTAAACCCTTCTAGTATCTACGACGATCTTTCCTCACAAAAAGTTGCGAAAACTCTCTACATCTCCCAAGCAGCATTGACTCGCTTTGCAAAAAAATGCGGATTTAAAGGCTATAGAGAGTTTAATTTTCAATATATTCACCAATTGCAAGGTAGTATTGAGCAAACAGAACATTTACAAAACGACCTATCTCGTAGAGTTCTACGAAACTATGCTCAAATCCGTCAACAAACTGAGGAATTGGTTGATGAAGACAAATTGCTACGCGTTGCCAATCTTATTGAAGCAGCTGACCGCGTCTATTTCTTTGGAACGGGAAGCTCTGGTCTTGTCGCACGCGATATGAAATTGCGCTTCATGCGGATTGGTGTTATCTGCGAAGCTTTGACAGATCAAGACGGCTTTGCTTGGACAACCAGTATCCTAGATGAAAATTGCTTGGTTATTGGATTTTCTTTGTCCGGAGGAACGCAATCTATCATCAACAGCCTCATCGACGCTCAAGCAATGGGCGCTAAAACGGTGTTAGTAACAGGGCACCCCAACAAAGTCAAAGAAACCTTCACTGAAATCATCACTGTTGCCATTCAAAGCAAACCAGAGTATATTTTACGCATTTCAGCACAATTTCCTATGCTACTTATGATCGACCTCCTTTATGCCTTTTTCCTAGAAATTGACCGAGAAAGAAAAGAAAAAATCTTCAACAGCTTTTGGGAAAATCAAAAATTAAACGGCTATTACAGACGACACAAATAAGGCACCAAATAAAAATGAGCATCTCCTCACTAAGGATTTGCTCGTTTTCATTATAGAAGGCTTTTCGTTAATGATGTTTATTTTTAAAGTGATAATAAGCTCCAAACATCCCCGCAGCATTTTGATGATGAGCGAAAGCGAGCTTGGTTTTTTCAGCAATACTTGGCACCAAACAGGCTTTCATAGCAGCCTCAATTCGAGGACGAAGAATGGCCTCTTGACCCATAATGCCGCCACCTAAAATCACCACTTCTGGATTGACCACATAGCAAATATTCGCAATCCCTTGCCCCAAATAATTGACCATGCGGTCGATTCCTTGGATACACAGTGTATTTCCTTCTGTTGCTTCTTTGAAAATGCGGCGGCCATTCCACATAGTAGGATCTTCTCCGTGAAGCTCTGCTACATAATCGACCAAGGCAGTCGTTGAAGCCACATCTTGGAAAGCACCGTCTGGCAGATACACATAACCGACTTCACAGGCCGAATTACTAAAGCCGTGAAAAACCTGACCATCCACCAGCAAGCAGCCACCGATACCCGTTCCAATCGTCAAACAAATCGCAATGTTCGCTCCCTTGCCACTTCCTGACATAACTTCCGCTAAGCCAGCACAATTGACATCATTTTCAATCTCACAAGGAACGGCAAATGTTTCTTCTACCACTTTCTTGAACTGAGTACCTGCATAGTTCGGAATCTGAGGACCAGCATAAAAGATTTCTCCTTTATCTGGATCGACCATTCCAGCTGAGGAAATACAAATCCCAGCAACCGAAGTCTGCTCTAAATAACTTGCTACAATCCCCTTCACCTTACGCAAAATTTCTGGACTGCCTTTATGAGCCTCTGTTGGTATTTCATGCGCTTCCAGCAAGGTGTCGGTATCATCAATCAGACCATATTTGATATTTGTTCCACCAATATCAATGGCAATGTATTTTCTCATAATCCACCTCTTTTTCTATTATAGGAATGCTTCCTTAGCTGCACAAATCAAGCGCGCCGCTTCTTCTACAATCGGACGATCCGCGCCTGTCACTGGTGTTAATGGAGAACGGACAGAGCCGATATTCAGATTTTCATTGATTTTCAAGACTTCCTTGATGACGGAATACATATTCCCATGAGCAGCTGTTAATTTCCCGATGATAGCATTAATGGTAAATTGCAGTTCTTTTGCTTTTTCCAATTCTTTGTCCGCAATCAATTGATTGAGCTTCAAGAAAAGTTCTGGCATTGCGCCATACGTTCCGCCGATACCTGCTCTTGCTCCCATCAGGCGACCGCCTAAGAATTGCTCATCTGGACCATTAAAGACGAGGTGGTCTTTCCCACCAAGTGCTGCAAAGGTTTGAATGTCTTGGACAGGCATGGAAGAGTTCTTCACACCAATCACGCGTTCATTTTTGAGCATTTCTGCATAGAGACTCGGCGTCAGAGCTACACCTGCCAACTGCGGAATATTGTAAATCACAAAGTCTGTTTGTGGTGCAGCTGCGCTAATGTCGTTCCAATATTGGGCAACCGAGTATTCTGGCAAGCGGAAGTAAATCGGCGGAATAGCCGCAATAGCATCCACTCCCAAACTCTCTGCATGACGCGCCAACTCCATACTATCCTTGGTGTTGTTGCAAGCGACGTGAGCAATAATAGTTAATTTCCCTTTTGCCACCGCCATGACTTCTTCTAAAATCAATTTTCTATCAGCAACACTTTGGTAGATACATTCACCAGATGAACCATTGACATACAATCCTTGAACTCCTTTTTCAAGAAAATATTCTACCAAAGCTCGCACGCGCTCTGGATTAATCTCGCCTTGATCATCATAGCAAGCATAGAAGGCCGGAATGACCCCTTCATATTTTTTTAAATCTCTCATATTTTATTCTCCAAGTTAATTGGTTTTATCGTTTATACTTATTAAAAATAGTTTCCATAATAGGCAATTGCAAAAAAACTAAGGCTGCAAAGCCAACTAATACAAAAAGAGTAAAGCCCAGTAGCAATACAAATCCTGAACTAGAGAGGAAAAAGACAATTACAGCTAATAAGGCTATCATCAAAAAGAACCACAGAAAATGCAAACTCACCATGATCAGTCCTGTTTGTAAGAGATCTTTTACCGTCATTTCAAACTTAGCTGCCAAAGGATAGACACATAAAAATAGCAAACTAGCAAAAATGATGACGCCGATACAGGTTGCTTTTAACATTTGAAACGGCATGGTTTCCTGCCTCCAAAAAAGCAGGAGGTCAAATAGACTGATTCCTACAATCAGCAGCTCTAGCAAACTAAGTTTTAAACCGACCTTCCAATTTTTCCTAAATGCTTGCACATACGTTGCTGTGACTTTTACACGACGTGCACCCTTGATTGCAAACAAGGTCTGATACAAGCTAACTTTTGCAATGCCAATCGTGACAATCGGTAGACAAGACAAAAGAAAGATGAGGTTCACAGTCACCAAATCTAATATTTTCTCACATATTTTCATAAAGAAATTATCTGTATCAAATATACTTCGTATTAACTGAGAACCTCTCTTTTCCATGGTTCTACCTCCTAATCAACTAGTTTAATCATTGAGCAAAACTTTTACGACACATTTTTTGACCTTATCACCTTTAGCAGCAAATCTATTGGGCTGATGTGGTTCGTTGGGCAAAAATGCAGCCAAAATTCTGCTTGTCCAAATAAAGTGGATAGAGCTGCTCACAAATCACAAACCCAATATCCTTCTTTTTATCATACGATTCTCTTACTTCTTTTACTCTTGTGCCATATTGAATGACTTCATGCCCTTCCAAAAGAAAATGCAAATCCATATAATCTTGATGAAATTCACATTCATCTGTCACTTCGGAACTCAATTCATTTTCCTGTACAAACAGAAAGGCTTTTTCTCCGTCAATCTCATACCGTCCCGAATCATAATCGTTTAAATCGTGCGTCAAGAGATAATCAATGGCACAATCCAAATTCTAATGGATACCTTTGTAGTGGGCGAGATTTTCCAATTCATCGAAAATCATTTGGTCAGCCTCCTTATCCTTTCACAGCTCCCATGGTAATACCTTGCGTGAAGGATTTTTGGAATACCAAGAAGACAGCTACAATCGGAACAGCTGCCATAGCAGCACCAGCCATAATCAAACCGTAGTTGGTCGCCATTTCAGCCTGCATCGTTGCTACCCCTAGTGAAATCGTTAGATTCTGCCGCGATGTCAGCATGACCAATTGCATAAAGTAATCATTCCATGTGTTGATAAAGGTAAAAATGGCAAGGGCAGCAAAACCTGGTTTTACAATTGGAAAAGCTACATTCCAAAAAGTCCGAATTTCACCACAGCCATCAATCTTAGCAGATTCCAACAATTCCGTTGGGATATTTTCACTAAATTGTTTCATGAGGAAAACTCCAAAAGGCCAACCGACAAGAGGCAAAATAACCGCAGCTAGTGTATCATGAATTCCCATAAAGTTGACAATACGGACCAAAGGAACCAGTACTACTTGTTTAGGCAGAGCCATAGCCGCGATAAAAGTTGCAAAAAGGATTCGTTGACCATAAAAGCGTTTCTTCGCTAAAACATAACCTGCTAAAGAAGATGTAATGCAGACCAAAAACATGGTCGCTAGCGAGATAAAGACACTATTCCACATCCATTGCAAGGCTGGGTTTTGCACCATTAACTGCTCAAAATTTTCTAGTGTTGGCATTTTAGGCCACCATTGAGGTGGAATGACAATCGTGTCTGGTTGAGACTTAAAGGCTCCGGTCAAAATCCAATAGAAAGGGAAAACAAAGAGAACGGTCAACACCAATAGAATAATCGTTGAAATAACCGTAAAGGCACTGATTTTTTTCTGTTTCATCTTGTCTCTCCTTTCTTTAATATTCGACATCATTTCCAAGAATCTTGAATTGGGCAAAGCTAATCAAAGCAATCATGACAGCTAAAAATACTCCCATGGTATTAGCATAACCATATTCAGATAACTTGAAGGCTTTTTCATACAGGTAATACATCAATGTACTGGTTGAATAGTTTGAACCTCCGGATGTCAACAGCTGAATCAAGGCAAAACATTGGAAGGAATTGATTGTTGTAATGATCGCAATATACAGAGTTGTTGGCAAGAGACTTGGCCATTTAATCTTCCAAAAAACTTGCAGCTCTGTCGCTCCGTCAACACGCGCAGCTTCCACTAATGAATTGTCAATGTTTCCCATAGCAGCAATATAGAGAATAATAGGCTGTCCGACAGAAGTTGTCAACAAAATCACAATAATCGCCATCAATGCCCAATGCTTATCTCCTAGCCAAGAAATATTCTGGTTGATAACATGCCCCGACTTCAGTACGAAATTCAAAATCCCTGACAGCGGGTCGTAAATCCATTTCCATACAACCGTTACAGCTACACTGCCTGTTACTACCGGCAGGAAGAAGACGAACCGATAAAATGACCGTGCAATCGCATTCTGACTATAGGTTTGAGAAGCCACAAACAAAGAGAACAACACAACAATTGGTACCGAACCAATAACGATAATCACCGTATTAATGAGAGATTTAATAAAGACTAGATCTTTAAACATTCGCGAGTAATTGTCCAATCCAACGAATGAAAAGGAAGTCATAGAATAATTAAAGAAACTCGTTACAAATCCCATCACCATCGGTGCCAATACAAAGACAATAAAGAATAATAGAACTGGTGCCAAAAAAGCATAGGAAATCACCGTTTCTCTCATTCTTATTTTATTCACTTTCACATTCAACACCTCATTTAGCTAGAGGAGATACTGACCTCCTCTTTTTGATAAAAAATTCCCTTTTCCTATTTTATGAAACCAACAACAGAAAAAGGGAAATCGTTACATTATTTATTTTTTACTTTTTTTAATGGTTTTATTTGCTTTTTCTGTAAAGGTCTTCAAAGCAGATTCAACTTTTTCATCGCCATTTGAAACAGATTGCAACATTGGGAACCAGAGTGTTCTCATTTCTGCAAATCCATCAATCGTGTTGTAATATGGTGAATAATATTTTGTCCAAGTGCTGATTTTTTCCATCCGTTTGTCATTATATAATTTTCCAAATGAGGAACGGACTGGGAAGGCACCTGTACGAACAACATTTTTTGGCCCCCACTTTTTATCATCCGCAATAAATTTGACAAACTTTTTAGCAGCTTCTACTTTCTTTTTATCTTTATTGTTAAAGATACCAAAACCATTTACAAGGTATTCCAAAGCTGGTTTTCCGTTATCTGATGGGAATGGCACTTCCACAACTTCGACGCCACTGGCTTTCAAGAGTTTAGCTTGGATGCCTTTTTGCGCAGGTGCCCAAAGAACAGTATAAGAAGTTTGTCCATTTGCAAAGTTTTGAATATCTGCTCCACCATCGAATTGAGAGCCGTTTGTCATCAAACCATCTTTAATCCAACTAACTGCTTTATTTAGCCCTTTGACAAAGTTTGGACTGTCTGTTGTATATTTTGTCACTTTATCATCTGTAACAGAACCACTATACAAATTAGCAATGAAAGCACGTGTTCCTTGGTCACCACCTTGACCATTACTGAAGAGCGAGCCAGGAGTATACCCTTTAGCTTTCAATGCTTTTAATACTTTTTCAAAGTCAGCAGTTGTCCAGCCCTCTTTAACAAGGTCTAATACACCAGCTTCTTTCAGCATTTTCTTGTTCAATGCCATGTAAAATGGCGCAGAGCTAATTGGATACATATAGGCTTTGTCACCAGCTTTGCTGGCCTGAATGATTTGATTGTTATTGACATCTTTGACAAAATCATTTGTAAAGAGATCGTTCAATTCTGCCAATTTACCATTTTTACCATATTGAATAATCCGACCCGGTGCGTCAAAGAGGACATCTGGTGCTGTTCCTGCTTCAATCGCCGTTGTGATTTTTTCTGGACCAGATTTGAAATCAATTGTTTCTAGTTTCACTTTAATATCTGGATTGGCTTTTTCAAATGCTTTGATAATTTCTTTTTCATAAGTTCCAACACCATCGTTTGCTTTTTCTTGCGTGAAGACTGGGAAAGCCCACCAAGTAATCTCTGTCTTACCAGAAGAATTACCTGAATCAGCTGACTTGTTTGAACCACCTGAATTTCCACATGCTGCCAAAGATAAAATTGCAGCTCCTGCAACTAACGAACAAAGTATTTTCTTCATCCTCATATTGTTTCTCCTTTTGTTTTATCCTTCTATACGGATAGAGTTGTTCCTAATTTTCACGTACTGCTGCAACAAAACGCTCTGTGATTTCTTTTGGACGCGTAATGGCACCACCTACTACAATTCCTCTAACACCTAAGTCATGAATCGTTTTAGCTTCACTTGGATAATGAATTTTTCCTTCCGCAATAACATCCAAACCTGCATCACATAAATTTTTTATCAGATCAAAATCCGGCCCCTCACATTGCAAACTATAAGAAGTGTAGCCCGACAAAGTTGTCCCTACAAAGTCCACACCCGCTTCTACCGCAGCAGTTCCCTCTTCAAAGGTGCTCACATCTGCCATGAACAATTGATGAAGATATTTCTCCTTCACTTGCTTGATGAAATCCACAATCTTTAAACCATCAAACCGCTCCCGCTTTGTACAATCAAAAGCAATCACTTCAATATCAAGAGCTGCCAGTTCATCAATTTCTCGCATCGTTGCGGTAATAAATGGCTCTTGAGGTGGATAATCTCGCTTGATAATACCAATAATGGGTAGCGAAGTGACCTCTTTAATTTCCTTAATATCCCGCACGCTATTCGCTCGAATACCAACAGCGCCTCCTTGTTCAGCCGCTTTCACTAAAAGAGGAATAACCCCACCTGCATTAGTATAAAGCGGTTCATGTGGCAGAGCTTGACAGGAAACAATAATGCCATCTTTTATTTTGGCAATCAGCTCGTCTTTTGTCATTTTTGCCATAGACAGCCTTCTCCTTTACTATTGTAGATCGATTTTTAAAGCGCCTTCAATCTCACGATGTTATTATAACTATTTTTTAAAGCGCTTTCAACAATATCTGAATTTTAGGTTTTAATTTCTGTAAACGCTTACTTTTTCTTAAATTCTGAAAGTAGTTTCAACAAAAACACCCCAAATGTTAGACATAGAATCTAACATTTGGGGTACTGTTCTACGATAAGCGGAAGAAATACTCTTCAACAATTGAAAAACCTCCCTACTTTTTTGTAGGGAGGCATGACTGATAAACAACTTATTTCCGACGTCCTGGACGTTCTTTGTATCCATAATATGCATCTTCAATGATTTCTTGCATATGGTCAACCATTGGAAGACGAGGATTCGCTGGTGAACACTGATCTTCATAAGCTAAGAATGCTAACTCACGAGAATGTTCTTTCCATTCTTTCTCATCGATTCCTTGATCACGGAAGTTCATTTTAATTCCTACACGCTCACCAAGTTCGTAAACCGCTTTGGCATATGATTCAACGCCTTCTTCTGGAGTAGAAGCTGGAAGACCGAGCAATTTAGCAATATCTTGGTATTTTTCATCAGCACGGTAGTAGTTGTACTTAGGCCATGTAGCTGCTTTAGCAGGGCGAGTACCATTATAGCGAATAACATACGGCAACAGGATGGCATTTGTCCGACCATGAATTGTATGGAATTGTGCACCAATCTTGTGAGCCATTGAGTGAGAAATTCCAAGGAAAGCATTGGCAAACGCCATACCCGCCATAGTTGAAGCATTGTGCATCTTTTCACGAGAGTGGAAATCAGCATTCTTCACAGAATTTTCAAGATGTTCAAAAACTAATTTAATCGCTTGCAATGCCAAACCGTCTGTAAAGTCATTTGCCATTTGAGAAACATAGGCTTCTGTCGCATGTGTCAATACGTCCATACCAGTATCAGCTGCGATAAATCCTGGAACAGTCAATACCAGCGCAGGGTCAACAATAGCAACTGTCGGCGTCAATGAATAGTCTGCAATTGGGTATTTACGGTTATTAGCTTTATCAGAGATAACAGCAAATGGAGTAACTTCTGAACCTGTACCTGAAGTTGTCGGAATACCGATAAATTTCGTTTTTCTGCCAAGCTGAGGGAACTTGAAGGCACGTTTACGAATATCCATGAATTTTTGAACAAGGTCATGGAAGTCTACTTCTGGTTGTTCATAGAAAAGCCACATAACTTTTGCCGCATCCATTGGTGAACCACCACCCAAAGCAATAATTGTATCCGGTTTGAAGGTACGCATCAAATCTGTTCCCTTCATTACAGTCGAAATATCTGGATCTGGTTCAACCTCTGCAAAGATTTGATAGGTTACTTTATTGCGACGAAGTTCTAACTGCTCAATAATGCGGTCAAGGAATCCTAATTCAACCATTGAGTGGTCTGTGACAATCATGACACGCTCTACATCACGACATTTTTGTAGATATTGAATTGAATTGCGTTCGAAGTATGTTTTTGAAGGAACTTTAAACCATTGCATATTATTATTACGTCTTCCTACTTTTTTGATATTCAAGAGATTTACAGCACTGACATTATCACCAACAGAGTTGCGTCCATAAGAGCCACATCCTAATGTTAATGAAGGTAAAAATGCATTGTAAACGTCCCCGATACCACCGAAAGTAGAAGGTGAATTGCAAATCACACGAATCGCTTTTACAGCTTTACCAAATTCTTTTGTCAATTCTTCATCTGCTGTATGAATAGCCGCTGAGTGACCAAGTCCATGGAATTCAACCATTTGACGAGCCTTGTTAATGCCGTCTTCACGAGATTCTGATTTCAAAACAGCGATGACTGGTGACAATTTTTCACGTGTCAACGGTTCTTTTTCGCCAACTTCCTTACATTCTGCAGCCAAAATATTTGTATCTTCTGGTACAGAGAAACCTGCTTGCTCCGCAATCCAAACAGCTGATTTACCAACAATATCTGGATTTAATTTAGCACCTGCGCAATTTTTGCTGTTGGCTTTCACACCAAAGCAGAAATCTTCCAAAAGAGCTTTTTCTTTCTTATTGACAAAGTAAGTGTGATAAGATTTAAATTCTTCAAGAAACTCATTGTAGACTTCTTTATCAATGATAACAGCTTGCTCAGAAGCACAGACCATTCCGTTATCAAATGATTTGGACATCACGATATCATGTGCTGCTTGGCGGATATTTGCTGATTTTTCAACGTAAGCTGGAACGTTACCAGCACCAACTCCAAGAGCAGGTTTGCCGCATGAATAGGCAGCTTTTACCATGGCGTTCCCACCAGTCGCAAGGATTGTTGCAATCCCTTCGTGGTTCATCAAAGCTGTTGTTGCTTCCATAGATGGCTGTGTAATCCATTGAACACAATTTTCAGGTGCACCTGCTGCAATCGCTGCATCACGTACGATTTGTGCCGCATGAGCAGAAGATTCTTGAGCTGATGGGTGGAAAGCAAAGATAATAGGATTACGCGTTTTCAAAGAAATTAATGATTTGAAAATTGCTGTTGAAGTTGGGTTTGTTGTCGGTGTGATTCCACAGACAACGCCGACCGGTTCTGCAATAAGTGTCAAACCAGTCACGTCGTCTTCATCAATGATTCCAACAGTTTTGGTATGGCGCATATTGTTTACCACATGTTCACAAGCAAAGAGATTTTTGGTTGCTTTGTCTTCAAAAACACCACGCCCAGTTTCTTCTAGAGCATGTAAAGCCAGTTGACCATGTGCATCAAGCGCAGCAACAGAAGCTTTCGCAACGATATAATCAACTTGTTCTTGATCTAATTTACGCATTTCCTCAAGCGCAACAAGACCCTTTTGAACAAGTTCATCCACGTGTTTTTGAGCAGCTAAGACTTTGTCTTCTTTTGCTACAGTTTTTTTATCAGCCATATCTTCCTCCAATGGTTCTTAGGATTTTAAAACCCTTGTTAATTTTTTCACAAGATTATTATACCCTATTTTCCTGATATTGTAAACACTTTCACTTAAAATTCACAATCTTTTTATTTTATTTTGTGAAAACCTTTTAAAAACGCCGCTCTAATCACGTTTTTACAATCTATATTGTGAAATAAATATAAAATATTTATTTCACATACTTTCTCTGAAATTTGTTGAAATACAGCAATCAATAAGAAAGCGCTTTCTTGATTTAGGCCTTCATTTTTTGCTGTAAAATCACCAAATAATATTTAATATGAAAAAACTCTATGAACACTAAATCCATTCACAGAGTTTCGACTGTTATTCAAAATATAAAGCTACTTCTTTACACTTCCTTTTTTCGTTGCCTCATCAATCGTTTGTTTGATTGTTTGAGCATAGAGCTCACCGCCCTTGGTGATTGTTGTTGTCTCTGAGCCAAAGTGTACATAATCAGTTCCGTACCAAATTTCTGGGTGTTGGATAGCAGTTTGATACCAATCCGCCACAAATACATAATCGTATTTTTTCGCCAATTCCAATTCATACTGACGTGTCTTAACTGCCAGGCTAGAAGCATTATGTGCTGTCCGACCATCATACGGCGTCACTAAAACCAAACGATGTCCTTTCGGTAGTTTCTCAATAAATTGATTGAGCAAACTTTCGTAGTTATCAACCGTATTAGTTCCTAAGGCTAAGACCACTGTCTCCAGAAGTACTTTGTTTGAAATATCAGTTTGATAGACTTGCAAGCCCGATTCTAAGTTTCGACTGACTGCTGCATCCACTTGAATTCCCGGCATAGCCTGCTTGAGCCATTCACTTGCTCGCAAAGCTACCGAATCTCCGATAACTGTCGTACCCTTTGCTACGTTGTATTGACTGGCACTCACATTATCAGCTTGGGTACGAGTGATCTGCATTTTACTGTCAGCTTGATTTAACCCATTGACGAGCAAATTTTCTTCAAAGGCACCAATTTTCGGAGCAGTCATGATCATGACAAAAGCAACCAGTGTTAATGGAATCAAACTATAAAATACAGGCGTTGTGATTTGCTTGATGTCCATCTTCAAGCCAAATATTTTTGGCTCCCTACCTGCTAATGTTGGCTCTAACAGATAGAAAGAGAAAGCCGCCAAGGCAAAGGAAAGCACGGTTGTTAATAGAACTGCCCATCCATTGCCCATCAATTGGGAAAAGATGATGTAAAACGGCCAATGGAACAAATACACGCCATAGCTCGTATCCGCAATAAATGTGATAACGGGCGGCTCATCAACATGCGGCGTTTTATCGTGGAGCACACGCGTTGCTAAAATCATCACGACTGAAAATACCG
Source organism: Streptococcus anginosus subsp. whileyi MAS624 (assembly GCF_000478925.1). Classification (NCBI taxonomy): domain Bacteria; kingdom Bacillati; phylum Bacillota; class Bacilli; order Lactobacillales; family Streptococcaceae; genus Streptococcus; species Streptococcus anginosus. The sequence goes on from NZ_AP013072.1 coordinate 53,659, forward strand.
TTGCCAAAAGGAAACCAAATAGATAAGTCAATAAATTATCAAATCTCAAGAGGAACGTTAGTAACAGCAAAGCTGCAAAACTACCACCAAGTAGATAAAAGGTCTTTTTTAAATCAAGCGCCTGCTCCATTTTACGAAAAGGTGCTCCCAAATCACTCACACCCGAAAGTGTCGCTAGGATACTTCCTGCAAAAAACGGGAAGATATGCGTGAAACTTGAAAAGTAAATCACAGAAAAGTTTGAAGAGAAGAAGCTTCTGACAAACATAGAAAGAAAACTAATCAAGAATAAAGCAGATGATAAAAGAAAAATCATTCCACGAAATTGCCCAACGGTTTTACTTTTTTTCGCTAAAAACCAAGTAGCCACACCCCACAATAGATAGTAGTGCATTTCCAAGGCCAAACTCCATGTATGTACAAAAAGATGCGGGATAAACTGACTTTCATAATTTCCGCCAGATAAAATTTCAAAAAAGTTTGTCACAAACCCTAGAGCCGCAGCAATCTGTGTGCCAATACCAGCTACAAAATCTTTCCGAATCAACACTGTAAAAGGCATGACAATCAAAACCATCAACACAAGCGGTGGCACAATCCGATAAAAGCGACGTTTCAGAAAGCCTCTGAGATCAATTGCCTTACTTCTAGCAAATTCATCAATCAGGAGTGATGTAATCAAAAAGCCTGAGAACGTAAAGAATATATCCACACCAATAAATCCACCAGGAAAAGCCTTCTGAAAGAAATGATAGAGTAAAACTAGGAGTAATCCTGTTATCCTCACTAATGAAAACCATTTAATGCGCATTTTGATAAATCCCCTGTTTAAACTTTCCCTTGTAAACAACATTATTTTCTGTTGTTAATTTACCTTGTCCTTCAGGCTGACCGTTAACAAAATTACCCTCATATTTCCAGCCAGTCTTAGCAGTAAATGTTCCTTGTCCATCAAAAGTGCCATTTCTAAAATGACCTTTATAGACATCACCATTCTTAAAAGTCAATGTTCCTTGACCATTCATTTTCCCACGGACGAGACTGCCATTATATTTGATTGCTCCTTTATCCAAGGTCAATGCCCCTTGACTGGGAATACCTGATGTAAAAGCCACCATCGCTGATAGGACAATAACCGTTACTGCTAGCAATTCCAAGTTATGCCTTGTGAGATAAATTTTGTACTTTTCGTAAAATTCTTTTAATGTGTCCATTCTCTCCACTAATCTTCGCTCTTTATGCGCTTAATCCATTTCTGACAACCTGCCAAAACAAGCCGGTAAGTCTCGTCAAAATCACCTGTGTACCAAGGATCTGGCACACTTCTCTCTTCAAATTGAAATACTTTCTCCAGATATTTTCCCGGTGCGATTTTCCTCAAATCTTGAAAATTGGATTCGTCCATTCCTATAATATAATCAAAGTCTACAAAATCCTGCTGTGAAATTTGTTGAGAAGTTTTGCTTTGGTCGTAAGGAATGGCATATTTCTTAAAAATCGCCTGCGTTCCCGAATGGATTGGATTCCCATGTTCCCAATCCGAAGTCGCACGACTTTCAACATAAACACCATCTGTCAAATCTTTCATCACAAATTCTGCCATTGGACTGCGACAGATATTTCCCAAGCAAACAAACACAATTTTTTTCATAGCATAGACCTCTTTACTATTATAACAAAATCTAAAAAAATAGGAATTTAAACCCCTGAGAATTTTTGAATTCTTTTAAAAGCACAAAAAGCCGCCGATTGGGCGACTCTTATAGGGAGATTATTATGAAAAAGAAAAGTTTTTAGGAGTTCAAGTTAAGTTCTTCTCAACTTGTAATTATAGTATACCGATTCTGACTTAAATTTTTCTTAAAGATTTTACTTTTTTCCAAAAAATTTTAAAGAAATTCAATTTGAAGATTGTTCCACTTCTTCTGCCAATCTTTTTTCTGTATTCTCATATTATAGATCTGTCTCCTGTCTGCATCTTCTAGGAAATGCGGAGTGGGCTGAACACGAAAATGGAGAATATCGTCTAAACCATAGGGAGCAAAGAATTCCAGCTGTCCATTATCCAACAAACGTAAGCCTACAGCTGTACAGCGCTCTGGATATTTACTCATGGCATCTTGCGAGCTAGTATAAGATTGGGTATTTGGACTGTGGATATGCATATAGACTTGATTCTTGACTTCCCAATGGTAATGTGGAAATTCTCGCTTGAGCCGATTTTCAATGTTGAGTGTTTCCTCATAAGAAACATCTGGGTCAAAGAAAATCACATCCACATCCGTCTCTGTATCAAAGCCGGGCTTGTCCGACAGGATATTCCAGATGAAATTTCGCACCGAACCAGCACAAAGCCAGCTGTCTTTCAATTGCAAGTCATAGATAATCTGTAAGATAGTCATCATATCTCGGTCTGATGAAAACGCATGTAAAATCTCTTTTTCGGACAGCATGTTATTTCTCCAAATATTCATAACCCAAATGCTCGTAAGCTTTACGAGTTGCCACGCGCCCTGTTCGAGTTCGCATAACAAATCCTTTCTGGATTAAATAAGGCTCATACATGTCTTCTACCGTTTCCTGCTCTTCTGCGATATTGACAGACAGAGTCCCCAGACCAACTGGCCCGCCGCCATAAACCTCAATCATGGTCTTGAGAATCTTCTGATCCACATAATCTAAGCCTTCTTGATCCACATCCAGCATCGTCAGCGCTTGATCAGTAATTTGGTCATCAATTAGTCCGTCACCCATAATCTGAGCAAAATCTCGTACACGCTTGAGAAGTCGATTGGCAATCCGAGGCGTGCCCCGGCTACGCAGTGCTAATTCTTCAGCTGCTTCATGAGTAATGTCCATTTCAAAGATTTCTGCCGTTCGCTCCACAATCTCGGTCAAATCTGCTTCTGCATAATATTCCATGTGACCAGTAATGCCAAAACGAGCCCGTAAAGGATTGGACAACATACCAGCTCTGGTCGTAGCGCCAATCAAGGTAAACGGTGGCAAATCCAAGTGAACACTACGACTGGTCTCGCCAGAGCCAATCATAATATCAATGTAAAAATCTTCCATAGCGCTATAGAGCACCTCTTCAACAGACATAGGCAAGCGGTGAATCTCATCAATAAAGAGAACATCTCCCGGCTCCAAATCGTTCAAGATTGCCACCAAATCGCCCGCTTTCTCAATAACTGGACCCGAAGTTTGCTTGAGATTGACTCCCAGTTCATTGGCAATGACAAAAGCCATAGTGGTCTTTCCCAACCCTGGAGGTCCAAAAAGCAACGTGTGATCTAGCGCTTCATCTCGCATTTTAGCTGCCTCAATGAAAATTTTCAGCTGATTTTTGACCTTGTCTTGCCCGATGTATTCTCGTAAATACTGGGGACGCAATGTGCGCTCAACGAGCTCCTCGTCTCCCATCAATTCATTATCCAAAATTCTACTCATAAATACTATTATAACAAAAAATCAGATTAGTAAGTTGGTTTGACCTTAGATTTTACAAATAGAAATCGAAGGGAATGAGATTATGATAATGTTTGATGATACTAAATGTCTTAAATCAAAAACGACAGAAATGTACTGACCCCAAAAAGTTAGACCATTAATTTATCCGAAGGATTTAGTTCTGTATTGCACAGGACTAAGTCCTTTTAGTTTTACCTTAATTCGTTTATTGTTGTAGTAATCAATATAGTCTACAATAGCTTGTTTCAATTGGTTAAGCGACTGAAACGACTTCTCATAACCATAAAATATTTCGGATTTCAGAATCCCAAAGAAGGACTCCATCATACCGTTGTCTGGGCTGTTGCCCTTGCGTGACATGGATGCTTGAATTCCCTTACTCTCTAGGAACCGATGATAAGAATCGTGTTGGTATTGCCAGCCCTGGTCGCTGTGTAAAATGGTATTTTCATAGTATTTCTCTGTAAACGCCTGTTCCAACATACTCTTCACTTGTTCTAAATTAGGAGAACAAGAAAGATTAAAAGCAATAATTTCGCTGTTAAAGCCATCTAAAACAGGCGATAAATAGAGTTTCTGAGTGCTATTTGGAATGGCAAACTCGGTCACATCTGTATAGCATTTTTCCATCGGCCTTGATGCTTCAAACTGACGTTGAATGAGATTCTCTGCCTTCTTGCCAATCTCTCCTTGGTAGGAAGAATACTTTCGTTTGCGACGAATTCGAGCTGTTAGACCAAGGACTTTCATCAGACGTTGAACTTTCTTATGATTCACTGTAAATCCGCGATTTCTTAGTTCAAGAGTAACTCTCCGATAGCCATAATTTCCTTTATGGTCATTATAAATGACCTGAATTTCTGTTTTAAGCTCTTTATCTTTATCAACCCCATCCAGTTGCTTCAACTGATAATAGTAAGTTGAGCAAGCTAAACATGCTGTTTCAAGAAGTAAATCTAGTCGAAATCCTCCTGAAACCATTTCTCTAACTGTCTCTGCCTTTCTCGCTCTAGGGCTTCGTCCCTTTCCTCTAACTCTTTTAACTTTTTTAGGTAGGCCACCTCAGTCCGTAAGCGTTCGTTCTCCTCCTGGAGTCGTTCTAATTCTGTCATCTCTTCCCAAGTTTTCTTCCGTTTACGTCCCATTTTAGCTGGTCTCCCTCTTGTTTTCTCAACAATAGTATACCCGTTTTTCTTGTATTGTGCTAGCCAGTTAAGAAGTATCGTACGACTTGGAAGACCGTATTCAAGAGAAACTCTATCTTTAGTCCAGCCTTCATGTAAGACTTTATTAATCATTTCTTGTTTTAATTCTGGAGAATAGTAACGATTTTTTCCTTTTTTGACGAACTCCATTCCGTAACGATCAATCAATTTAATCATGTACCTAAGATTAGAATTGTTTATCCCAAATTTATTTGAAAGCTTCTCTAAGCTATATCCTTGTTTTCTAAGTTCATAGATCTGAACTTTATCCTCATAGCTCAATTTCATAATAAAACACCCCAAAAGTTAGATTTTTTCTGTCTAACTTTTGGAGTGCAGGTCAGTACTGCCGTTTTTAATATTCATTTTCATTTGCTTGTTGCATGATAAATGGTTGTGCTGGTAAAAACCTCACCTGCTTTCAAGATAACATCAGCTTTCAGGTCGCTGTGAACGGCATCTGGTAGGGCTTGGGTTTCAAGAGCCAAGCCATTGTGTTGAATCATGGATTGTCCATTTAAAATGACTGTATCATCTACAAAGTTTGCTGAGTAAGTCACTAGGCATGGCGCACTTGTTTTAAATGTCAAAAGGCGACCGGATTTAGGATCGTACAAGGAACCTGCTTCTTCCTCTCCTTTTTTCAATGCAAACGGATGATCCAAGCCGGACACAATCTGAATCTGCTCATCTTGATTGGCAAAAATATCTTTAAAAGCCACACCTTTTGTTAGATCTTTGACAAACCCCCGCTCTGAATCTGGCATTTTAGCAGGCACGCCGTCCGGTGCGATTGGAAATACACCTAAGGTATTCAACTGCAAGATACAGTTATCAATTGGTTGGCTGAAATCACCTGATAAGTTGAAGTAACTGTGATTGGTTGGATTGACCAAGGTATCTTTGTCCGTCTGAACTTGGTAAGAAATCTCTAACTCACCTAGTTCCGTTAAAGTATAAGAAACCCAGACTTTCAGATTTCCCGGAAAACCACCCGTTCCATCTGCACGTTCGGTATAGAAAGTGACGCCTTCATTTGTGACTTCCTCAACTTGAAAAATAGCACTGTCCCAGCCAGTAGAACCGCTATGATTGCAATTTTCTGCGTTGTTGACTTCTAACTGATAGGTTTCGCCATTCAGCTCAAACTGTGCTTTTGCAATCCGTCCTGCAACTGGTCCGACGCTTGCACCATATTTAGGGCTGTTGCCTACATAGGCATCAAAATGATTAAACCCCACCACGATATTTGCAAATTCATGATTTTTGTCCGGAGTGACATACTCTAAGACAGTTGCACCGTAAGTCATGACTTTCAAACGATAGCCCAAGTCATTTTCAAATGTGTAAGCAACAATATCTTTTCCTTGAAATGTTCCAAAAATAGCTTCTTGATAAGATTTCATACAACTTTCCTTGTTTTTATTACAAATTTAGGTTTGCCTATTTTAAATTTTTAGCTTTTCCGTCCACGAAACAGCTGTTTCACGTAAAACACGATTCAAGTCTTCAATATTTTGACGCCCCGCTTCATCTAGCCAAGCTTTAGCTGCATCTGTTCCTTGATCTGCAAAGACCGTAACTGCGTCTTTCCAAGTAGCACGTCCGCAAAGGACACCGTTAAATTGAGAACCTGCTTCATGCGCCACTTTGAGCGTTCCCTGGAAAAGCTCTGCGCTAACTCCAGCACTCAGGAAAATAAAGGGCAGGTGAGTTGCATCAGACTGCTCTTTGAAAAATGTCTTGGCTTCCGCGAGGTTGTAGACAGCTTCAACTCCGCCTTTCGTAAACCCTTCGACAAAATTCATATTGACCGGTACTTCCACTTTCAAAACATCAACATTGTAGCGCGGATTTGAAAAGAGTTTCATGGCTTCATTGACCTTGTGCGGTTTCACTTTCGCATAATCTGCATCTACTACATTATCACGCTTTGCATCATACGTCAATATTTCAAGGAAATAAGGAATGTTTTCTGCCACACATTCACTTCCTACGCGCTCTACCCAGGCTTGCTTGATGTCGTTGATTTCAGGCTTATCATCTACATCATAGTAAATCAAAACCTTGACCGCGTCAGCGCCCAACTCTTTCATGCGTTTGGCTGACCAATTTGGTAGCAAGTCTGGCAAGCGACCTTCTGTCGTCGCATCATAGCCTGTTTTTTCATAAGCAACAATAAGACCGCATTCTGGCGCACGTAATTTGGTAGCAGGTACACCGAATTCTGGATCCAAAAGGATAGAAGTTGCATACGGAGTCAACTGACTGGAAATCAATTGTTTAAATTCAATGAGCGCTTCATTTCCTGATACAGCATGTGCGCCACTTGCCAGCATTTTTTTCAACGAACCTCTCTGGTCAATCGCCAAAGCTCCAATAATGCCATTTTCATCTGAAAGTTTTTTTAAGTGTGCTAATTTTTCGTGACTAATTCTTAATTTTTCCATGGATTCCTTCCTATTCTTTGTCAAATGAGTGAATAATAACACCCTGCACAACACGGTTGACGGTGCCTGTCGGAGACGGTGTATCTGGACGATTGTTCACCTTGAGGGCTGTCAACAAAGCAAATAATTGACCATAAACAATATAAGGGAATACGCGATAAATATCATCTGCTAGCTGTTGACTAGAAAAAATGACTTGTTCAACATTTTCCAAATCTTCTTTTTGATCTGTCAATAGAATCACCTTGCGGGCAATCTCATCTCCGGCTACTTCTCGTACTAAGTCAAGGTCGTATAATTTGGTGTAGGAATCTGTCGAGCCAAACACCACAACGACCGTTTCTTCATTCACTAACGATTTTGGACCGTGACGGAATCCGACTGGGCTTTCATACATCGTCGCCACTTGTCCTGCGGTCAATTCCAAAATTTTCAGCTGAGCTTCATGCGCCAAGCCAAAGAAGGGACCTGCTCCTAAGTAAATGACACGGTTGTAATCTAAGGAAACAATCTCTTGAATCGCTTCTGCTGAGTCCAGCACTTCTTGACTCAATGTCATCAATGCAGAAACTTTTTCGGCTTTTGCAACCAAATCTGCTTTATAAAAGACGAGCAAGGCTGTCAACATCATAGACGTAAAGCTCGATGTCATGGCAAAGCCAGCATCATTTGACGGCGAAGGTTGGAGCAAAAGTAAATTGCGTTCATCACCATGTGCTTGCTGCGCTAACTTCCCTTCTGCTGCACATGTAATTGTAATTTGGTACAGTTCCTCAACCAAGTCCTTTGCCAAATCAACTGTTGCCACACTCTCTGGCGAATTTCCGCTACGGGCAAAAGAAACCAAAACAGTCGGTATTTCTTTGTGTAAATACGCCAAAGGATTGGCTACAATATCCGTTGTTGCAATGGCGTTGAAATTCCACTTGCGTTCATCATACAGCTTTCTAAAATAAGGTAAAAGCGTATCTCCGACATAGGCTGATGTTCCAGCCCCTGTCAAAATAACCTTGATATAGTCATGCTTTTCATCAATACCATTTAGAAACGCTACAATCTCATCAGCTTGTGCTTTATAATTTTCAAAAGCCGTCTGCCAAACCTGTGGCTGTTGATAAATTTCTCTCGTGGTGATTTCCGCACCTAATTCAACTAATTTTTCCTTTGTATAATTGAGCATATTTCTCCTTTCTGCTTTGCAGATGTGATGTTTTCTATTAACCAAAAGAAGGGGGCGGGAAATAAGGATTTCTAAGAAATCCATTTTCTTATCCCCTCCTCCTTATTATACCAAGTATGCGCTTTCTCAGCCACTATTAACTGGATATATTTTTATTCATCTTCCTCATCATTCATTGCTGCCAACATATCATTGACCTTCACAATGTATCTGTTTGCTTTTTCAATATATTTCGCTTCCACACCAGTCAAGGCAGAATTGATAAATTCTATCACCATGGGCATATTCATTCCTGCATAGAGTTCAATTTGAAGTCCTTCCAAAATAAGGCGACTAACGACATTACAAGGTGTTCCTCCAAGCAAATCAGCAAAGACAATGTAATCATCTAGCTCTTTTACAGTCGCTAAAAATTTAGCCGTAAAGTCGTCTATTCCTTCTTCCGGAAGCAGAGGAACTGTATGAATGAAGTCCAGTGGCCCCATAATCATTTCGGTGCTTTTTTTCAATTCTTCACAAAAGTGACCATGGCTAACTAGTATAAGTTGTTTTGTCATTTATAGAGAAGCTCCTTTTAAACACCTAAGATTGGTGTATGAGTAAAGTGTGAAAATGCAGAAACACCAATTGCAATAATAATCACGATAAAGATTGCTTTTGTTGAATTCATACCTTTTTTACCAAGCAGCCAATAAACAAATCCAGTAAACAATGCCGGAACCAAACGCGGGAAGATTTTATCCAATGTTTCTTGAAGATTGAAGGTGACACCACCAAAACTTTGTGTATAGGTAAATTTAAAGTTAATCATCGTAGCAATCAAGGCAGCCACCATGAAAACACCAAGAACTGTTGCAGCATCTGTGATGGCAGACAATTTGTCCTGCATGGTTGTAACTAATTTCACCCCTTCTTTGTGGGCAAACTCTAATTGTTTCCAACGGAAGACATTGATTGCGATTGTCACAGCTATCCAAAGGAAAATTCCAAGAGGATTGCCTTCAACAGCAAGTCCAGCAGCCAGACCACCCATAATAGCAGGAATAGTAGAACCAAAAATCGCATCGCCAATCGCTGCAAATGGCCCCATTAAACCAGTTTTAATCCCTGTAACGGTATCTTTAGCCGCAACTCCTTCATTTTCTTCAAGTGCTAGGTCAATCCCTGTTACTAAAGTATGAAAGAAGTTAGATGTGTTGAAGAATTGCGTATGTGTCCGCATCATTTCTTTTAATTCTGGCGTACCGTCTCCATATATCTTGCGCAATTGCGGCAAAATCATATAAAGATAGCCTGACGCTTGCATACGCTCGTAGTTCCAACCCCATTGGAAAGTAAAGAGACTACGACGGTTGATTTGTTTAAAATCTTCTTTTGTTAATTTGTAATTAGAGTTCGTCATCGTCAATTTCCCCACTTTCTGATTGTTCTGCAGCAACAGTCACCACTTGTTTATTAGTTGCATTTTTATAATTGATTGTTGCCAAGGCAAAGCCAATAATCGCAATTCCAATCATTGGTAGGCCTTCAAATTTTGCACCACCAAGAGCTGTGGCGATTTGTTTGACAGCTCCTGAAGCAGCTGCCAATGTTGAAATATAATCAAAAACAACTTTCAACATAGCTGTAATGGCAAAGCCTAAACCAAGATAATGAAGGTTTTTCTTTACTGGAAGGTAACGAAGCAAAATTGCAAAACCGACACCAGGAAGCATTTTACCTGCAAGAATCAAACCATCTGCAATCCATTGTGCATTATTGGCAAGCCAATCGGAGAATGCTTTTACAGCATCCCCACCAAGCCACAAAGCTAAAAATACTGGAAGTGCTCGTGAAAGCCCCCATGGAATAGCACCGAGTAAGTAATTGCGTTCAACACCTTTGTAGTCAAATTTTTCAACCGCTGCATCAATACGATGTGCAAAGTAAGTTGTAGAGAAGCGTCCAAGAACATCAGTATAAACCAGCAAGGCTGCTACCGGAACTGCGATAGCTGAAATCGCCAATTCCGCTTTGATACCTGTAGCTACTGAGAAAGCTGTTGCAAGAACTGCACCAGAGGTTGCATCAATCCGAGAAGCACCGCCGAATGTTCCCACACCGAGTACAACCAGTTGTAAACTACCACCGATAAATAGGCCTGTCTTCAGATCACCCATGACCAGACCCGTAATAAATCCTGCAAAAACAGGAGATCCTGCTGATGAGTTAATCGTCAACTCATCCAAAATTTGATACGCTGAATACAGCGTTAGTAAGAGAATTTGCCACCATTGTATCATAACAATGACCTCCTAAATTTATTTCAATAATTTCATAAAGTCTTCGGCTGGGTCGTTTGGAACCATTTGGGCTGTTAGAACCACACCTTTGTAATGTAATTTGTTAAATACGGCTACATCTTCATCCACCACATTGATCGATCGTGTGACCGAACGCGTTTCAGATGTCTGCGACATATTGCCCACATTGAGCGTTTCGATTGGTACGCCTGCTTCTACTAATCTCAAAAAACGATCTGGCTTTTTCGCAACAATGAGCAGACGCTGGCTATCGTATTTGCCTGCTAGGATATTTTCTGCCGCTTTTGCAACTGGTAACACACTCAATTTTACACCAGCTGGTGTCGCCAATTTCAAGCCGCTTTTTTCAATAGCATTTTCTGCTACTTCATCATCTACTACCATGATACGTGAGATGTTTAATTTTGTAGTCCAAAGATTGGCTACTTGTCCATGAATCAAACGTCCATCGATTCGGTTACATACGATTGTCATAAATTTACCCCCTTTATCGTTTTAAATGTAGGTTTGTGAACTAAATGAATAAATTCGCTGTATTTCCCTTCGGTTTCAAAAATAACAATTCGATTCTGTCCGAGTTTTAACAAACTATGTGGAATATAAAGCGATAAGGTCGGCCCAACGTCCCAGAAGCGCCCGATATTGACACCATTGACAAAGACGATTCCTTTGCCAAAGTGGGTCAAATCCAGATAAGTATCTTTAAGCGCTTTCAATTCAACATCAAAAGCATAGAAAGCTGGCTGATTTTCATGCCATTCTTTCGTAAAATCAATTTTTTCTGGATTTTTCAACTCTAATGGATACTGTTTCCAATGGAGCATAAAATGAAGATCTTTGCAAACTCCTGTGCGAATACCTTTATGCTGGCTTTCTGCCAAAAGTTTATGCCCATAGTTAACACGCCCCATGTTCTCCATCAAAATATCCAATAGATGTGTTGACTGTTTCTGCTGCGAAACAAAGATGTCTTCACCAATTTCTGTCTGGTACTGAGTTGTGATACGGTTTCCATCTACAAAAAGTTGCATCCGATCACGCCCATTGATGACACGAATCCGTTCCTCGTCCGCATCCCATTCCGCTTCTGTACGATAGAGTAAATAGCCAACATTTTGTCCCAGCTCCTCCATGTTCATAGGGTACATACTTTCGATTGGCTGCGCTACATATTCTAAGGTTTCAAATAAACTAACTTTCTCACTAAGCGGAATATCCTTTAACTCAAACGATTCTTTTACCAAAGGTTCCATTTGTGGATATTCTGGATAATATTTTTTTAACATTCGCTGAATAGCAAAGTATTTAGGCGTTGGGTTTCCTTGTTCATCAAGGAGAGCTTCATAATCATAAGACGTCACTTGTGGCAGGTCAATGCTTCCTCGCGCTGAACAGCCATTCATGAAACCAAAATTGGTTCCTCCGTGAAACATATAAAGATTGATACTGCCTTGTTGTAAGACTTCGTGAACTGCTTCAGCCAACTCTTCTGGATCTCGCGTGACAATTGGCTCCTTCCAACGATTGAACCAGCCGTCCCAAAACTCCATACACATGAGTGGCCACTTCTTGCCATGCTCATCAAAGAATTCCTGCATCTGCGCGAAATTTTCTTTTGCTTTGGAGCCAAAGTTCCCCGTTACAAATACATCATCCTCAATAAGCGTTCCTGCCCGTAAGGTGCCTCGCCAAGGCCCGTCCGATGTAAAGAGCGGACAAGTCACACCTCGCTCTAGCATCATATCTCGAACAGCTCTCAAATATTCCTTATCTTCGCCATACGAGCCATATTCATTTTCGACCTGCATCATGAGAATGTTGCCGCCATTTTCCAAAAGATGCGGGACTAAGCGCGGAAGCAATTCATCATAATAGCTAGCAACTGCGGCAAAATAAGCAGGGTCAGAAGAACGAATTCTCATCTCCTCCTTCAAAAGCCAAGCCGGCAAACCACCAAATTCCCATTCTGCACAAATATAAGGTGACGGACGAAGCAAGGCATACAAGCCTAAATCTTGAGCAATTTGAAGAAATTTCTCCAAATCCAAGATCCCCTCAAAGCAAAACTGCCCTTTCTGAGGTTCATGGACGTTCCATGGAATGTAGGTTTCTACCGTATTAAAGCCTAGAGCTTTCAAATTATAAAGCGAATGATACCAATCATCTGGCTGAATCCGAAAATAATGAATGGCACCAGACAATATTTTAAAAGGCTGTTGATTCAGATAAAATTCTTCTTTAATCTCAAATCTTGCCAAACCATTTCCTTCTTTCACACAACATTTTTTGTAATCGGTTACATAGGTTAATATAATATATTTTGTATGAAATGTCAATAGTTTTTGAAAAATTTAATAAATTTAACCATTTTAAGAAAAATTATGGTAAAATTTTTTATGAGAGGGACGCGAAAGAGAGGTGAATAACATGGCAATCCCTAAATACCAATACATTAAAGACGAACTCAAAAGCAAGATTATCTCAGGTCAATTTGAGAATGGAGATAAATTTTATACAGAAGCTGAGCTAATCACAATGTACGATGTGAGTTCTATTACTGTTGTCAGAGCTTTAAATGAGCTAGCAAAAGACGGATATATCATTCGCCAGCAAGGAAAAGGAACATTTGTGTCGCGCGCGCGTAAGCACAAACTCGTTGAATTTTCTGACGTTGAGATATTTCCTACCCAAAATGATCAAGTGACCGTTTTATCGATCGAGCGCGGAAACGACTTGAAATTTCTTGATAAGTTAGATTTGAAGGGACATCAATTTTACTATAAAATCGAGAGGCTCCGTAAAGCGAAAGATATCCCCTACATCTATCATCAAACTTATATTCCAGAGCAATATATCAATGCCAACTATCCAAATCTTGAATATTATAGCTCTATCTACAACCGCTTTAAACAAGACTATCATATCCACATGAATGATGAGCACTTTGAAGAAACAAATGAAATCATCTTCCCGACACCAAAAACTGTTGCAACATTACTGGACATTGACACAAACTTCCCGACCGTCTTCCAAGTAAAAACAACACAGTTAGAAAGTACAGGACAAATTTTAGAGTATAGCGAAGCCTACAAACGTGGCGACTTTTTTAAAATCAAGTTCGTGTCACGCAGTGGAAATCATTAATTATTTTTACGTAAAGAACATCTGAATGCCAGTTGTTCTTTTTTTATATCTTGACATCATTATAACCTATCTAGACCAATTTGAAAAGTATTTTGTTATTTTTTATTTATCAATTTTTCTATTCTTGCTATAAGAAAAAAACAAGATGTGCTGTCATCTTGTTTTTCTCTTATTTATTAAAATTCTCAATTTCTTTAGCAGTCATATTTTTCTTGATTTGTAGCACTTTTTCTTCTGTAAAACCACTAAATTTCCCAAAATAAGGAACAAATTTTATCTTATATGCCTCACGAAAAGCAACTAACTCTGGTGTCTTTTTCTCACTATCTAAATAATAAAAAGATTTTGTTTTGATTCGTTCCAGTTGTTTCACAAATCGCCTACAGTGTGGACAAGTTCCTCTCCCGATGTAGAGATAAAAATTTTCACTCTGATCCTGCTTTTCTTTGAGTTCAGGAACGGTTATCTGATGAAATTTCGCTACAATAGCTTGATACTCTTTTTGTTCATCTATTCGTTCAGTTGGATCTACCAAAACTGAATGACAGGCAACTATTCCGAAAATCAAAAACACTCCAAGTAATTTCAGCCAATGCTTCTTTGCCATCTCTATCCTCGCTATTCTATACAGCTATTATAAAAAATTCAGACAAGAAGCACAAGAAGAGACAACAAAAGTAGGCCAAAACCTACTTTTGACTATTTTTAAATGATACCCAAAATGATATTGTAGAGCAAAGCCCCTACGACACCGCCGACAATTGGACCCAGGACTGGAATCCAAGCATAGGACCAGTCAGAATCCCCTTTATTTGCGATTGGTAAAAGAGCATGCATGATACGCGGTCCCAAATCCCGTGCAGGATTGATCGCATAACCTGTCGTTGGACCAAGTGAAAAACCGACTGCAAAAATAACCATTCCTACGATGATAGGTCCTAGACCAGCAGCAACTTTATTAGGTCCAATTGCCATAATCGTGATGACAAGAATGGCCGTTCCCAGCGCTTCTCCTAAAAAGTTAGAAGCTGTATGGCGAATGGCTGGTCCCGTTGAAAAGCTGGCTAAAATCAAGCCTGAATCTTTCGTTTCAGCCCAATGAGGGTAATAGTGAAGCCATAGAACAAAAGCCGCAGCCATGGCACCCAGCATTTGTGCAAGAATGAACGGAAAAACCTGTCCCCAACTAATCGCTCCAATAGAAGCCATTGCGAATGTGACCGCTGGATTCAAGTGAGCTGGGCTGAAAAATCCAGATACATAAACCGCCACTGTACAAGCAATCCCCCAGCCTAAAACGATAGAAACCCAGCCAGTTCCTTCCTCCTTCGTCTTGCTCAAAACATTCCCAGCAACAACCCCATCACCAAGCAATACTAGGATAAAGGTCCCTAAAAATTCACCGAGATACTGAATCATAATCAAACTCCTTTATTTCTTAATTTCTAACTCTTTCAATTGTTCTTGTATGGTCGCCAAATCTGCACCGGCTTGCAAAAGAGCAGCCGCAGTATAAGCCCCTTCAACAATGGGAACATTATTGATGATGATGTCCTTATCTGAAAAATCTGCCACCAGCTCCAGATTCATGCGAGCTGATCCAAGATCAAAGAAAGCTAAAATCTTCTCCGCTTTGTTAGCTTCCACAATCGTTTGGACTTGCTCAAAACTTGTGCCAATGCCGCCATCTTCTGTACCGCCTACATAGGTCAGCACAATGTCTTTAGCAACTTCTGAAATTAAATCCACAAGGCCTTGAGCAAGCCATTTTGAATGAGAAACGATGACAATCCCAACTTCTGTCATGCTTTTTCCTCCACTTCTAGCAAGGCTTCAAAAAGTAAGCCTGATGAATACGAACCGGGGTCAATATGTCCGATAGAGCGCTCTCCGACATAAGAAGCCCGACCCTTCGTTGCTTTCATATCTTTCGTCGCTTCAACCAAAGTATGAATGGTTTCTTTGGTCAATTCTCCTTTTTGAAGAGCCATCACCACACCAGACCAGACATCCACCATGGTTTTTTCACCCGGAACAGCCTTTCCTCGCTTTTGAATCATATCAAACCCTGCTTGAACAGCATCCGCCAAGCTAGTAACCTCTTTTTCAGCCTTCATTATTCCCATAAAGGCTGAGCCATAAAGGGGGCCAGAAGCCCCGCCAACCTTGCTAAGCAATTGCATGGAGACAACTTGAAAGACTTCTGCTGAATTGGCAAAATCCTTTCCTTCCAGATTTTCAACGACAGCTGCCATGCCACGCGCCATATTTCCTCCGTGGTCTCCGTCACCAATGGGCGTGTCTAACTCTGACAAGTAGTCTTTGTTGGCTTGAATTTTTTCATTAAAGAGAAGCATCCATTTCTTTGCTAATGCTGCATCCATATCGTACCTCCTACCAAGCAATCGTTGCAACTGGACTGTTCAAAGCTTCCAGCCAGTCTTCACGTTCCAATTTGACAAAGGTCAGAGAAATGCCTGCCATGTCAATAGATGTCATGTAATTTCCTAATTTCTTGTAAACAACTTCCAGACCTGCTGCTGCGAGAATTCCAGCCACATCGTTGGCAAAGACGTATTGTTCCATGAGCGGCGTTGCCCCCATACCATTGATAAGGATTCCGATTTTATCTCCTGCTTTGAATTCAAAAGAATCTTTTAATTTCGCCACCAATTCTTGTGCCAAGTCTTTAGACGGCTGCATTTTTTCTTTGCGATAGCCGGGTTCTCCATGAATGCCGATGCCAAATTCAATTTCATCATCAGCAAGTACAAAGCCAGGTTTCCCAACTTCAGGAACGGTTGCTCCACTGAGAGCTAGCCCAACCGTATGAATCTGAGGAACCAATTCATCAGCCAAGGCCTTGATTTCACTCAGTGATTTTCCAGCACGCGCCGCATGACCTAAAATCTTATGTACAAAAATCGTACCCGCAACACCGCGTCGACCTTGCGTGTAAAGGCTATCTTCAACAGCAATATCGTCATCTACAACAACACTTGCCACCTCGAGGCCTTCCATTTCTGCCATATCCTGCGCCATTTCAAAGTTCATGATGTCGCCAGAATAATTCTTGATAACCATGAACACACCTGCGCCCTCGTCTGCTTCTTTGATTGCCTGCAAGACTTGGTCAGGAGTTGGGGAAGTAAAGACCGCCCCGCAAATCGCAGCTGACAACATACCGTCGCCCACAAAGCCAGCATGAGCAGGCTCATGACCGCTACCGCCACCTGATATAATCGCTACCTTGCCAGATTTTTCGCTGTTTCGGGCAATGATGTCAAAGCCTTCTACACGATGCACCAAATCACTGTGGATATAAGCCAGACCGTCTAGCATTTCGTCCACAACAGCTGTTGGTTGATTGATAATTTTTTTCATGAGTTTCTCCTTTGCTTTATTTTTCTTATTTTTATTGTAGAATTCTTTGCTCTATTTTGGAACGGACAAAATCAAAAATCTGTCCCTCTTTTTAGTTTTCCTATTGCATCATTCATGATAAACTAAGAATAGGACTAAAAAGACTGAGGAGGGAAGATGGCAACATCCTTAATCACGAAAAAAAGGATTGCCAAATCCTTTAAAAAATTACTGACCGAACAAGCTTTTGAAAAAATCTCTGTTCGACAAATTATGGAAGACGCCGGTATTCGCAGGCAAACGTTTTACAATCATTTTCTGGACAAGTATGAATTATTAGAATGGATTTTTCAGACAGAGCTGCGAGAGCAGGTGACGGATAATCTGGAATATATCTCTGGCTATCAGTTGCTGCAAGAATTGCTGCACTATTTTAGCGTCAATAAGAGTTTTTATGCACAATTATTTGACATCGTTGACCAAAATGACTTTTCTTCTTATTTTCAAACCTACTGTCAACAACTTGTAGCCAAACTCGTCAGAGAATATCATTCCCCCCCTTTCCATTCTGAAATGGAGTATCATTTTTTCATTCATTATCACAGTCAAGCGCTTGCGAATGCTATCAAACATCTGCTGGATTTATCTGAGCAAGATTACCAACAACAGGCGCAACTTTTGACACAACTAATCAAAACAGCTATAGAAAATTAAGGCAAGTATATGGTTCACATTATCAATTCAATTCATTCAAGCATTCAGCAAAACATCAATGCAATTACTCGCATGTATCCTCACCTTTCACAGCTGAAACAACTGCCCGTCATTTATCATAATCAGCACGATTCTTCTGTCGTGCCCATTATTTCGGGTGGCGGCAGTGGCCATGAACCAGCTCATTTTGGCTATGTGGGCGATGGTATGTTAACCGCTGCTATTAGTGGCCCCATTTTTGTGCCACCTTGTGCGGAGCATATTTTAGAAACCATTCGTTTTCTGCATCAAGGCAAGGGCGTTTTTGTCATTATTAAAAACTTCGATGCTGATATTAAAGAATTTTCTCAAGCCATTTATCAAGCACGCAAGGAAGGAATTCCAGTCAAATACATCATTTCCCATGATGATATTTCAGTCGAAAAAAGCAACTTCCAAATCCGTCACCGCGGGGTTGCAGGAACAATTCTCTTACATAAAATTCTCGGGCAGGCTGCCAAAGAAGGAGCAAACTTGGATGAGTTGGAAAAGCTAGCTCTTTCTCTGTCCACCTCCATTGCGACACTGGGAGTCGCAACAAAATCTGCCACCTTACCAAGCAAGCAACTGCCTATCTTTGATTTGCCCCAAGGTCAAATTTCCTACGGAATTGGAATCCACGGAGAACCTGGTTATCGGATGGTTCCGTTCGAATCTTCCGAACTGCTCGCTGTGGAGCTTATCAACAAAATCAAAATGAAATTCAAATGGCAAGAAGGACAAGAGTTTATTCTCCTCATCAATAACTTAGGCGGCACTTCAAAATTAGAAGAACTCGTTTTCACAGATGACATTCTTCAATTGTTAGATATAGAAGGCTTGAAACTACCCTTTGTCAAAACAGGTCACCTCATCACAAGCCTAGATATGGCAGGACTTTCTGTTACCCTCTGTCGTGTTTCCGACAATTCCTGGCTAAAAGCCTTAGAAACCCCAACCAACGCTTTTGCTTGGTGAGAGAACAAAAATCCAGTAAAATCAAGCTTGATTTTACTGGATTTTTTAGTTTTGTTTTAATCCAAACCTATACGGTGGAAAATATCATCCACACGCTTGGTGTAGTAAACTGGATCAAAAATGTCGTCAATTTCCTCTGGTGTTAAACGAGAGGTCACAGCTTCATCAGCTTCTAGTAGCGGACGAAAATCTGTTTGATTGTCCCAAGAATAAGCCGTCTTTGGCTGTACCAAGTCATAAGCCTCTTCACGTGTCATGCCTTTTTCAATCAGACTCAGCATAACGCGCTGACTGTAAATAAGACCAAAAGTTGAGTTCATATTGCGGCGCATATTTTCTGGGAAAACAGTCAGATTCTTAACGATATTGCCAAAGCGATTAAGCATATAGTCAATCAGAATAGTCGTATCAGGTGTGATAATGCGCTCCGCTGAAGAATGCGAAATATCACGTTCATGCCAGAGAGACACATTTTCATAAGCCGTCACCATGTGACCGCGGATCACACGAGCCAGACCGGTCATATTTTCAGAACCAATCGGGTTGCGTTTGTGAGGCATGGCAGAGCTGCCCTTTTGCCCTTTAGCAAAGAATTCTTCCACTTCGCGCTGTTCGGATTTTTGCAGTCCGCGAATTTCAGTTGCCATACGTTCGATAGACGTAGCAATACTAGCAAGTACCGCAAAATACTCAGCGTGCAGGTCACGTGGCAGGACTTGCGTTGAAATTTCTTGCGCACGGATGCCTAACTTATCACAGACATATTTTTCCACAAATGGCGGAATGTTGGCAAAGTTTCCAACTGCACCTGAAATTTTACCTGCTTCCACACCAGCGGCAGCATGTTCAAAACGCTCAATGTTGCGCTTCATTTCACTGTACCAAGTCGCGAGCTTCAGACCGAAAGTCGTAGGCTCCGCATGCACCCCATGAGTACGCCCCATCATGATGGTAAACTTATGCTCACGCGCCTTGTCCGCTACAATGTTGAGGAAATGATCCAAATCTTTGCGAATGATGTCGTTTGCTTGCTTGTAGAGATAACCATAGGCTGTGTCCACCACATCAGTAGACGTCAAGCCGTAGTGAACCCACTTGCGCTCTTCGCCAAGCGTTTCAGATACTGCACGAGTAAAGGCCACCACATCGTGGCGAGTCTCCTGCTCAATTTCCAAAATGCGGTCAATATCAAAGTCCGCATTAGCATGGATTTTAGCCACATCTTCCTTAGGAATCTCACCCAGCTCAGCCCAAGCCTCATCAGCCAAGATTTCCACCTCAAGCCAAGCACGGTACTTATTTTCCTCACTCCAAATGTTCGCCATCTCAGGGCGTGAATAACGGTTGATCATGTGTTTTTGTTTCCTTTCTTTATTCTAAGGGATTAGTCTCCCCAAAATTTATTTATATCTGTATTTCTGTTTTCATAATAAGCTATTATCTTAGCTAATTCACTTAATTGAGATTTTAATTTCTTGTTATCTTCATTTCTGAAAGGAAGCGGATAATCAAAATCTTGCCAATCTCGAGACTCAACATTTCTGTAATAGCAATCAAACAACCCATATATTACGCTTGCACCATTTCCACCAAAATAAACATCAATATTTGATAAAGATTTCTCCACAGATGTATAAAGCGGACAGAAATCTGAAGCTCTATTGCTATATTCTAATTTAGCTAAAATAAATAGTTTAAAAAAACTTTTCAGTACATTTGAATGATTGTAAATTACAAATAACTTTGTATCCGTACCAGTTTCACCTAAATAATTTCGTACTTTTGATTGTATAGTATCCAAAATATCAAAATAAAATAATAGTATTTTTTCAACTGAATCAAAAATCTCATTTAATCGATAATGAAATTTTTCCGTGTTCATTTGAAAACTTTCACCTGTATGAAATTTAAATAAGGAAGTAAGCTCAGTGTCTTTTTGAAATTTACTGTATCGATGAGTTGAATAAAACTCCATCAACTGACTTAAAAAACTATTTTCCTGTTTTTGTAATTTTGTTTTAATTTCCATGTACTGAATCAGAAGATTATTCAACTGCTCATGATTATGACCATAGAAAGCTTTCTTGATTTGAGAACTAAATTCCTGCTTCTTATCTCCTTCCAACTGATTATATGCTAAATTTAATATTATTTTTTGAATTCTTTCAATACCAACAGCTATTTGATAATATGCTTTAAATATTTTCGATTCCGAATAAGACTGGAAGTAAGTAACGTAAATCATACTCTCTAACCCATCAAAAAGAAAATCAGCTGCTGTCATAAACTCTGTATTGAGTACTACACTATAATGAAAAAAATCGTCATCAAAAATAGTATCTTCCAAATCTTCCTCCTTACTCAAATTCCTCTTTTCCAATCCATACAGATGGATAGTGCGGTAAAGTGTTGAGATCTGTATCCGTTGGCAAATCATAAATCACTAAATAATTTTCAGGATATTGAGCAACTAATTCATCATATTTAGCTTGCACCTTATCATGGTCAGCACTAGCAAACAAGACTTCAACGACAGCTCCAGTCTTATCCTTTTCAACAAATGCATTTACGATTATTTGAATCATAGATTTCTCCTAAAAATCAATTCCTTTCCCAAGCTCAACCACACTATCCGGCTCATCACTAAAGAGGGTCACATGTCCCATCTTGCGATTGTGCTTGGCTTCTTCTTTGCCATAAAGGTGAAGGTGGGCGCTAGGATGGTCTGCCACATACTGTACCGCTTGCTCTACGTGTTGTCCAAGGATATTGAGCATGACGGCTGGGGCATGAAGTTTGATATCTGGGAGAGGCTGACCCAAAATCCCTAAGATATGAGTATCAAACTGTGAGAAATCACAGGCTTCGATAGAATAATGCCCTGAATTATGCGGGCGCGGCGCGATTTCATTGACCAAAATTTGGCTACCAGCCACAAACATCTCTATACATAGTGTACCAGAAAGTTGGACTTCTGTGGCAATTTTTCTTGCCATTTGCAGAGCCTTGTCCGCTAAATCTTGGGAAATCCGCGCGGGGACAATCGTTTTAGAAAGGATATTGTTGCGGTGGATATTTTCCTGAACAGGGAAAAGGGTCAAATCTGTGCCATTTCCAGACACAATGACCGATATTTCCATAGTGAAGGGGACGAAATCCTCCAACACACAAAGAGTCTTGTCTGCCAAATCACGCGCAGTCGCTAAACTCTCCTCGTCTCTAATGACGACCTGTCCGTGACCATCATAACCACCTGTTGCTGTCTTTAGTACACGCTTGACAGAAAAATCATAATTTCCCAAGTCTGAAGACGAGCGAATGACGCGATAAGGAGCCAAATTCACGCCTGTGCTTGAGAGAAACTCTTTCTCGTGTACTCGGTTTTGAGAGATACGTAGCAGTCTGGTCCCCTGTGGCAAATCTGACAAATCAGCAACCGCATCTAAGCTGTCTGCATCCACATTTTCAAATTCATAAGTCAGGACATCACAGCGCTCAGCCAATTGACGAAGAGCCGCCACATCATCATAAGGAGCAACGATAACCTCACTGACACGAGCAGCTGGACAATTAGCAGCTGGATCTAGCGTAATGACCTTATGCCCACGGTAGATTGCAGCAATCGCCATCATTTGTCCTAATTGACCACCACCGATAATTCCAATTGTTTTAGTTGAGTTCATTGCTAGACTCCTCAGCAATCTTTCCTTGTTTTTCTGTAAAGTCAGCCAGTGCTTGGGCAATTTTGGCATCTTCAACAGACAGCAAGCGCAAAGCAAAGAGCGCTGCATTGGTCGCACCCGCTTCGCCGATAGCCATCGTTGCAACAGGCACGCTACCAGGCATTTGCACAATAGAGTAAAGCGAGTCCACTCCGCTCAAAGCACGAGATTTGACAGGCACACCGATAACCGGCAACGTTGTTTTAGCTGCTACCATACCAGGCAGGTGAGCTGCACCGCCCGCTCCTGCAATGATGACCTTAATCCCACGGTCACGTGCTCCCTCAGCATAGCGGAACATAAGGTCTGGTGTTCGGTGAGCTGAGACCACCTTTTTTTCATAAGCAACACAGAAGTCCTCAAGAACTTGGGCTGCCTTTTTCATCGTTTCCCAGTCGGATTTAGAACCCATGATAATAGAAATAATTGGTTGCATAATTTCTCCTTTTTCAAGCCTGCCTTAGGCTGTAGAGGCGTCGTGAACTTTCTTTCGTGTGATGCTACGCTTTTCTTCTCATCTTTTCTTAAAAGCCGAGGAAAAGCTAACATCCCATCTAAAAAATCTTCTTGACTAGGTTTGTAGACCTTTGAGCTACAAACTTTCCCAAAATACCACAGTGGTAACAGACATAGTTTCATAACGACCTTTGGTCGCTTGAGCTAGCGCTATACTTTATTTAATTATATCTTCAGCATCAACAACTCTGTAGCCTCGTTTCTTTAATGCTTGCGCAAAAAGACCACTGCCCTCTATTTTTCGACCAGAAAAATGACCATCGTAAATCTGGTTGACACCACAAGAGGGACTTCGGGACTGAAGAATAGCCAAGTCAATGTTTTTTTCAGCTAAACTAGACAATGTGTGATCAATTCCTACTTGAAATTCTTTATCATAAAAATTCCCATTGACATCACATGGCCGCCCTTTTAAAATCTCTACTGGCTCTCTTGGAACTGATAAGCCGCCCGCAACTTCCGGGCACACTGCTAAGACATCTTTATCCGCAACAAAGTCAATAACAGCTTGATTATAATTATTGCCTCCATTGTACTTGCAATTTTCTCCAAGCAAACAGGCACTAACTAGTATACATTTTTTATTTTTCAAGAGCCTTGCTCCCAATATCAGTTCTGTAGAAAAGTCCAGTCGTGTCTTGTTTGTCGAGTTGGGCGTAAATTTTTTCCTGCGCAGCTGAAACGCTGTCAGATGTGGTGACTAACATATAGACTCGGCCGCCATTGGACAGCAGTGCTTTGCCATTTTCACCAAACTTAGCGCCTGCATAGTAGGTGATGATATCACCGTCGGTCTTTTCTGGCAGAACCACACCTTTTTCGTAGGCAAGTGGATAACCTTCAGAAGCCACCACAACGCCCAATGTCACACCGCTGTTCGCCCAGGTCATATCTGGCTCCTTGCCCTCCAAAATGTCCGCGATGTTTTGCGCAAAATCAGAGGTTAGGCGCGGCAGAATGACCTGCGTCTCTGGATCACCAAAGCGAGCATTGAACTCAATGACCTTGGGACCGTCCGCAGTCAAAATAAGCCCCGCATAAAGCACGCCGAGGTAAGAGCGCCCTTCTGCTATCATACCTTTCAGTACCGGCTGGACAATAGTGTCAACCGACTGAGTAACTATCGCTTGCGACAGCTGTGGTACCGGTGCATAAGCGCCCATACCGCCTGTATTAGGGCCCTTGTCACCGTCATAAGCACGTTTGTGGTCCTGAGCTGTTGGCATGATGTAAAACTTATCACTATTAACAAAGGCAAAAAGAGAAAACTCTTCTCCTTCAAGAAATTCTTCAATAACTACACGCGCACCAGAATCGCCGAATTTATTGTCCAGCAACATTTCGTGCGCTGCATCCACTGCTTGCTCCACAGTTTCGGCCACGACCACACCTTTTCCTAGCGCCAGACCATCTGCTTTGACCACAATGGGAACCCCTTGATTTTCGATATAGGATTTAGCTTTTTCAAAGTCTGAAAAAGTTTCGTAGCGTGCTGTCGGCACACCGTATTTTTTCATGATAGACTTGGCAAAATCCTTGGACCATTCCAGCTCAGCAGCTAGCCGAGTCGGTCCAAAAGCCTTGAGACCGGCGGCTTCAAAATCATCAACGATACCTGCAGCTAAAGCGTCATCTGGACCAATGAAAGTCCAAGCAATGCCATTTTCTTTGGCAAAGTCAATTAGCTTGGAATGTTCGGAAATTCCGATATTGATCAAATCCAGCCCATCAAGCGTCATCCCGTCATTTCCGGGAGCAACAAAGACCTGCTCCACCTGCGGAGATTCTAACAATTTCTTGGCAATAGCATGCTCGCGTCCACCTGAGCCAACAACCAAAAGTTTCATGATTACCCTCTTTGCGAATTATTTATATCAATTATACCACAAATGTTCGTTTATGCCTTTGTTTATCGTTAAATATTTCGATAACAATGAAATCTCGCTATCATTTTCTAATTTTCCAATCTAACTTACCATTTTTCTCATCTTTTCCCGAATAATCTAAATGGAACTATCCAAATTATTTATTCAAAGGAGATTTATGAAAAAATACAGTCAATTATTTTTACTATCCAGCGCTGTGTTGAGCGTTTTTTCAGCTCAACTAACAGCTCAAGCCTCGGAAGCAAATAGTACTCCAAAAAGCTCAAATCCGGCAACTCTTGCTAGCGATATTACTGTAAATGTTTCTGGAAATACAGCTTCTATTAACTATACACGTTCGCAAACGCAAGTTCCTTACACCATTTACCATGCTGTTTGGTCTGATGAAAATGGGCAAGATGACATTAAGTGGTATTCCGCGCCCCAAACACCAACTACAGCTGTTGATTTGCGTCAGCACACTGGTTATGGAACCTTTCACGTCCACACCTATATCAATATCAATGGGAAAATGGTTGGTTTAAACGGAACGACTTTCAAAGTAGAAAAACCAGCTAGCGGCACGGTTTCTACAACCGTTTTAGGAAAGACTGCTCAAATATCCTTTACTCGAAACAAAGATCAAACAAATGCCAACATTTTACACGCTGTTTGGTCTGACGAAAAAGGACAAGATGACATCAAGTGGTACACGGCAGGGCAAGACACGACAGAAATTGACTTATCCAATCATAAAGGCTACGGTGTTTACCATGTTCATACTTACGAAAGTAAAAATGGAAAAATGATTGGGTTAAATGGCACCACTTTTAACCTTGAAAAACCAAATCCTACTATTCAGACTAGCTTTCCTGAGCCTGGAATCATGGATATTCAGATCAAAAATGTTCCTGAGACAATCTACAAACTAACTGTTCCGGCTTGGTCTGACCGCAACGGACAGGATGATCTTCAATGGTATGCAGCTACTAAAAATCCTGATGGAAGCTACAATGTTAGAGTTGAGCTAAAAAAACACAACTATGACACAGGAACTTATCACATTCATCTTTACGGAGAAAGCTATGTCAAACCAGAGTTTACTGGCTTAGCTGGAATCACTGCCCAAGTTGATGCTGATAAATTGCCTTCTGAAGAAGAGCAAAAACCATTCTTCTCTGTTGAAAATATCAATCAAGAACAAGGGACTTATACCGTCAAAGTTAGTGAAACTTCAAAGTCCAAGCCGATTCAATCCGTCCGAGTACCTATTTGGAGCACGAGCAATCAAAGCAATATCAAGTGGTATGCAGCCACTAATAACGGTGACGGAACATTTACGGCAACCTTTGATATTCGCAATCATCAAGTTTTGTCCGGAACATATACCAATCATATTTATGTGAAATATAAAGACGGTAGCGAGCATAGTTACGCAACGGATTCGGTTACTATGTCCGCAGAAAAGATTAAAACCAAAGTGTCTGTTAATAAACGCTCAACTTATCTTTATGAGGTGACAGTGACAGATGCCTACGGTGACGGAACGATTACCCTACCGACTTGGTCTGAAGTCAACGGCCAAGATGATATTCAGTGGTACACCGCTACTAAAGCTGGAAATGGAATTTACAAATTCACAGTTGATACGCAAAAACATACTGGCAGCGGGCTTTTCCATACACATGTCTACCGCAATCTCAACGGTCAAATGATTGGACTAGCAGGTACAAGCTATCAGGTAGAGAAGCCTGCTGTCTCTTTCCAACCAAATTATGCCGCAGCAACGACTTATCCAAAAGGTCAATGCACTTGGGGCGCCAAAGCTCTTGCGCCTTGGGCTGGCAATTATTGGGGCAACGGTGGTGACTGGGCTGCTAGTGCCAGACGAGCTGGTTTTAAAACCGGTACAACTCCGCAAGTAGGGGCTATTATTTGTTGGACAGACGGTGGTTACGGTCACGTTGGAGTTGTTACTCACGTTGCCTCAAACACACGCATTCAGATTCAAGAGGCCAACTACGCTGGAAAACAGTATATTGGCAACTTCCGCGGCTGGTTCAATCCTCATGCAGCTGGACAAGGAGCAGTTAGTTACATTTATCCAAAATAAGTCCCTCTGAACAACTTTAAAAACCTTGGAAAATCAATCCAAGGTTTTTATACTATTTTCAATGTCTAAAATGCCGTACGCCTGTAAACACCATGGCAATACCGTATTTATCAGCCACATCAATAGATTCTTGGTCACGGACGGACCCACCAGGTTGGATGATTGCTTTAATACCTGCGGCTGCGATTTCTTCTACGTTATCCGCAAATGGGAAGAAAGCATCACTAGCAAGAACCGCACCGTCAAGACGGTCTTTCGCTTGGTCAAGAGCAATACGAACAGAAGCTACACGGTTTGTTTGACCAGGACCAACACCAAGTGTCATGTGGTCATTTGTCACGATGATACCGTTCGATTTCACGTACTTGATGGCTTTCCAAGCAAATTCAAGTGCTGTTTTTTCTTGGTCAGTTGGTTGACGTTTTGTCACAACCTTCCAATCAGCTGGATTTTCTTTGACAACATCTTGGTTTTGAACCAGAAGACCACCGACAACACCCGTGTATTCTTTTTCAACTTGGCTAACTTCTTGAGCTTCAAATGGCAATTGAAGAATGCGCAAGTTTTTCTTCTTAGTTGTCAAGATTTCAAGGGCTTCTTCTGAATAACTTGGTGCAATGATGATTTCAAGGAAGATATCGTGCATTTTCTTAGCTGTTGCGGCGTCAACTTCACGATTCAGCACAACAATACCACCAAAGATTGAAACTGGGTCTGATTCATAAGCATAGTCCCAAGCTGTTTCAATATCATCAGCTTGTCCGATACCACACGGATTCATGTGTTTAAGGGCAACAACAGTGGGACGGTCTTTGAAATCACGGATAATGCGGATTGCAGCGTCAGCGTCACGGATGTTGTTAAATGACAATTCTTTACCATTCAATTGTTTAGCAGAAGCAATTGAGTAATCTGTCGGCAAAGCTTTTTGGTAGAAATCAGCGTCTTGTTGAGGGTTTTCACCATAACGCATGGGTTGTTTCAAATCATAAATGATGGTGAGTTTTTCAGGTTTTGTTTCTCCGACTTGTTTTGTGAAATATTCCGCAATTAAAGCGTCGTAAGCTGCTGTGTGACGGAAAACTTTGGCTGCCAAGCGTTGACGCGTTTCAAAGTTTGTTTCACCATTAGCTGTCAATTCATCCAAAACAACAGCGTAATCAGCTGGGTCAACGACAACTGTAACACTAGCATGGTTTTTAGCAGCAGAGCGAAGCATGGATGGACCACCGATATCAATGTTTTCAACCGCATCAGCATAAGTCACATATGGTTTCAGAATAGTTTCTTTGAATGGGTAAAGGTTAACCACAACAAGGTCAATCAATTCAATGTGATTATCTTTTGCAGCTTGAAGGTGGCTGTCAAGGTCGCGACGAGCCAAAAGGCCGCCGTGAATATTTGGATGAAGTGTTTTCACACGACCGTCCATCATTTCTGGGAAGCCCGTTACATCATCAATGGCGATAGTATCAACGCCTGCTTTATCAAGCGTAACTTTTGTTCCGCCAGTTGAGATAATATCCCAACCAAGTTTTTTTAATTCTTGAACAAATTCAACAATGCCCGCTTTGTCTGAAACACTGATTAGTGCACGTTTTGTCATTTCAGTCCTACTTTCTACTTCTTTTTGTAAAATATAAACCACTCAATAGCAATACTGGCAATAAGCCCGATAGAATAAGCCAAGCAAAGGCGTAACGGATTTTCAAGATTACCAAATAGTACATTTACTATAAAGGCAACGACAATAAAAGTTAATACAAACACCAAAATCTTTTTTATCATCATAATCTCCTTATAAGGCAGCATACTAATAGCTAACTACGCTATCAAATACGCTGACTACTTTTTCTCAACTCCTAAGCTCTCCAAAACCTCTGGATAGAGTTTATACTCTGCTTCATGAATACGAGCTTCAAAACTGTCAATGGTATCATCAGCCAGACGAGGCACACGAACTTGTTTAATCACTTTTCCCGTGTCAACACCATTGTCAACCCAGTGAATGGTAACACCAGATTGGTCAACACCTGCTTCCCAAGC
Source organism: Streptococcus anginosus subsp. whileyi MAS624 (assembly GCF_000478925.1). Classification (NCBI taxonomy): domain Bacteria; kingdom Bacillati; phylum Bacillota; class Bacilli; order Lactobacillales; family Streptococcaceae; genus Streptococcus; species Streptococcus anginosus. The sequence continues at coordinate 82,750 of NZ_AP013072.1, forward strand.
ATCATCAATACCATGAGCCCCTGGAAATTCTGGCAGATAAGCTGGGTGAATATTGATGATACGACCTTCGTAAGCTGCTAGCAAAGTCGGACCAACAATCTTCATATAACCAGCTAGGCAAACCACATCAATATCATATTTTTCAAGCAAAGTAACAATAGCTTCTTCGTAAGCTACTTTATTATCAAACTCTTTGAGTTCAAAAGCATGAGCTGTCACACCAAGTTTTTCAGCACGCTCTAAAACGTAGGCATCTCGATGATCTGAAAAGACAAATTCAACCGGAAATTGCTCCGCAATGACTTGAAAATTGAACCCGTTACCACTCGCAAAAACGGCAATTTTTTTGCTCATTATTTCATCACCACACTTGCATCAGCTTTTTTAACGATACGACCAAGTTCGTAAACTGGCTCATCAAGCAATTCTTTCACGCGCTCAACCTTATCAGGACTAACTGCCAACATGAGACCAATACCCATGTTGAAGATTTCAAACATTTCTTCGTGTTTAATGCTGCCATATTTTTCAAGAGCTTTAAAAATTGGAAGAACAGGGACTTTATCCTCTTCAATTTCAGCAGCCCAATCATCCGCAAACATCCGTGGAACATTTTCAATGAAGCCACCTCCAGTGATATGGGCAATGCCGTTAACCAATTCTTCTTTGATAAGCGGAAGCACCGCTTTGACATAGATACGTGTTGGTTCAAGCAGCACTTCTTTCAATTTTTTGCCTTCAAGTTCTGGAAGAACTTCTTCACCTGTATAATCAGCAAAGACGCGACGCACAAGTGAATAACCGTTTGAGTGAATCCCACTGGAAGCAAGCCCAAGAAGAACATCACCATCAGAAACTTTTGAGCCATCGATAATCTGTGACTTTTCAGCGACACCAACCGCAAAACCAGCTAAATCATAGTCGTCTTCACCATACATACCAGGCATCTCAGCCGTTTCGCCACCGATAAGAGCTGCACCAGATTGAACACAACCTTCCGCAACACCTGCAACGACTTGTTCAAGTTTTGCTGGTTCATTTTTACCCGTAGCAACGTAATCTAGGAAGTAAAGCGGCTCTGCCCCAGCTGCAATGATGTCATTGACACACATGGCAACACAGTCTTGACCGATTGTATCGTGTTTATCATATTTGATGGCAAGCATGAGTTTTGTTCCCACACCGTCAGTACCTGAAATCAAAACAGGCTCTTTCACGCCAGTTCTTGTAAGGTCGAACATCCCACCAAAACCGCCAAGAGCGCCCATGACGCCAAGACGTTCGGTGCGCGCAACGTGTTTTTTGATCCGTGCAACAACTTCATAACCCGCTTCAACATCAACACCAGATTGAGCATAAGCATTTTTTGTCATAATAATTTTCCTTCTCTTTTTTTGTCAAAAAACCATATTGGAGATTGCGACGTTTTTTTCAGTCAAACCATTCTTTTGACTGAAAAAGCTAGTCAGGTCTTTAGCTTTGGTCCCATAGGACAAAGCGTCCATTGACGAATGCTTTAGCCTTTAGTCAGTGGTAAGACGTGGAGCATAAGAGTTTTTTGTCATAATATTTTTCTCCTTTTGGGAAATAGCAGAGCTATTAAACTGTTCTATTTATTTTCATTAACTTCATGAATATAGAAGCTTGTTTTTTCTTCTAAGCTTTTGAGGTAAGGTTCTTCGTAATCGTAAAGTGGTGTTGGATACTTACCGTCAAAGTAAGCCACACACAAACCACCATTAGGCGCATCTGTATCAAGACCGATTGATTCAATCAAACCGTCAATTGACAAGTAAGTCAAGCTATCAGCACCGATAATCTCACAAACTTCATCTTTGCTATGATTAGCTGAAATCAATTCACGACGATTTTGAATATCGATACCGTAGAAACATGGGTATTTCAATTCTGGACTACCGATTGCCACATGAACTTCTGTCGCACCAGCTTCACGAAGCAAACGAACGATACGGCGTGATGTAGTTCCACGCACGATAGAATCATCAACCATGACCACGCGCTTCCCTTTAACAACACCAGATACGGCTGAGAGCTTCATGCGAACACCTTGCTCACGCAACTCTTGTGTCGGTTGAATGAAAGTACGTTGTGTGTACTGATTTTTCACCAAGCCCATTTCATTTGGGAGACCTGATTCTTCAGCAAATCCCATCGCTGCTGAAAGTGATGAATTCGGTACACCAACGACAATATCAGCTTCATGTTGAAATTCCTGTGCCAAACGTTTCCCCATATTTTTACGAGCCGTGTGAACATTGACACCATAAATATCACTGTCAGGTCGTGCAAAATAGATGTATTCCATTGAACAGATAGCAAGCTGAGTATCCGTCGTGTAGGTATCGTACCGAATGCCATTGTCATCAATAATAACCATTTCACCAGGTTTCACATCTCGAATCCACTTGGCACCAACCACTTCAAAGGCACACGTTTCACTTGATACTACCCAAGCACCATTTGCCATTTGCCCAATTGACAAGGGACGAAAACCATTTGGGTCAAGCGCAGCAATCAATTTATCTTCTGTCATCAAAAGATAAGCAAAGCCACCTTTGACAGTGTTCAACGCTTCTTTGACTTTACCGATAAATTCAGAATTATGGCTACGGCGAATCAAATGCATTAGAATTTCAGTATCAGATGAGGCATTAAAAATCGCCCCTTGGTCTTCCAATTCTTTTTTCAATGATACTGCATTTGTCAAATTACCATTGTGGCAAAGCCCAAATTGCTCGTCTGTAAAGTTGTAAAGAAATGGTTGAATATTATTAATAGACGCAGAGCCAGCAGTCGCATAGCGAACGTGACCAATAGCAGCAGTTCCTGTTAATTTTTCCAAATCAGCAGGATTTTTAAATACTTCTGAAAGAAGACCAGTATTACGGTGCTGAAGAAGTTTGCCCTTATCGTTTGTGACAATACCAGCACCTTCTTGACCGCGGTGTTGAAGACTGTGAAGTCCAAAATAAGTCACTTGAGCTGCTTGAGGATGCCCCCAAATCCCAAAAACACCACATTCTTCATTTAGAGATTTAACTTCGTATGTCACTGACATTTCCTCTTGTTTTTCTGTCATTTTTATGCTCAATCATTATCAAAAGAATCCGAAATCATAGTTTCTTTTGATATTTGACGAGTATTATTCCCCTGTAAAGTAACGCACAGCACTTGCAAAGAGATGTTGGTCTTTATTTCCTGGAATATTTTGGAAAAGACCGTCTTCATAACGTTCTGAATGTCCCATTTTACCAATGATTTGACCGTTCTTGCTGGTAATCCCTTCAATCGCATTAATAGAGCCGTTTGGATTGTATTTAGAATCCATGCTTGGTTTGCCATCAAAATCCACGTATTGGCTGAAGATTTGTCCGTTGTCACGGAGTTCTGCAAATTCTTCATCTGTTACGACAAATTTCCCTTCACCATGTGATACTGGGATTGCATGAATATCACCAACTTTGACACCGGCAAGCCAAGGTGAGTTCGTATTGGAAATACGTGTTTCAACCATTTTCGCCACATGTTGGTTGGCATCATTATAGAAGAGTGTCGGACTTGTTTCGGTCGCTTCTTCAAAGTTACCGTATGGAAGTAGGCCTGATTTCACAAGCGCTTGGAATCCATTACAGATACCGATAATCAGCCCGCCTTTTTCAATAAAGCTATCAATCGCTGCGCGGACTTTTTGGTTTAACAAGATGTTAACGATGAATTTAGCAGAACCGTCTGGTTCATCAGCAGCTGAGAAACCTCCTGTAAAGAAAATAATATTTGCTTTACAGATGTTGTCAACCATTGTGTCAACTGAAGTCTCAATGGCTGCCTCATCAAGTGTTACGAACGGAACCAAATTCACTTTTGCTCCAGCTTGTTCAAAGGCTTTTGCTGAATCATATTCTGAATTTGTACCAGGGAAGACTGGAATGTAAACAAGTGGCTCTGCTACTTTCTTACTTGTTTTAATCACTGCATCTGAAGTAACTGCTGGAACATCTTCAAGTTTAGTACTTTGTTCAAATTCAGTTGGGTAAACATCTTCGAGTTTGCTTTCAAAGGCTGACAAAAGTTTATCACCTGCAAGGTTGACACCATTGATAGTAAGTGTAAAGTCAGCTGTAGTTTCACCTATTTTGTTAACTTCAGCAATTTCTTCAGTAGATGTAAAGATAAAGCCACCGAGTTGTGCTGTCAAACTAGTCTCAAGCTCTGTCAATTCTACTTTAGCACCGATATGGTTACCAAAAGCTGAAAGTGCCAAACTTTCCATCACACCACCATACTTAACAGCTGAAGCTGATGTGATATGGTGTGCTTTTTGAATCGCTTCAAATTTAGCAAAGTTAGCTTTGATCAAGTCAAAATCAATCTCTTGTGAAATAGCTTGCCCTGAAATGTAGTAAATGTATTCACCAGCTGTTTTAAATTCTGGCGAAAGAACATTACGACTATCAGCTGTTGTCACACCAAAGGCAACCAATGTTGGTGGTACTGTCAATTCTTCAAAGGTACCAGACATTGAATCTTTACCACCGATTGATGGTAAACCTAGTTGTAATTGTGCTTCGATTGACCCAAGAAGGGCTGAAACTGGTTGTCCAAAGCGTTCAGCTTGTTTATCCATACGTTGGAAATATTCTTGATAAGAGAAGCGTGCTTTAGACCAATTCGCACCTGTTGCCACCAAACGCGCTGTTGCTTCGATAACAGCATAAGCTGCACCATGATATGGTGACCATTCAGCAATATAAGGGTTGAACCCTTGTGCCATAACTGACGCTGTTGTTGTTACACCGTTTTGAACAGGAAGTTTTTGAACTGAACTTTCTGTTGGTGTGATTTGATAACGACCACCAATCGGATGATTGACCGTTGAACGACCAACAGAGCTATCAAAGATGGTTTGTAAACCTTTTTGACTAGCGTGATTAAGGTCAGAAAGAACATTTACAGTATCAGATTCAAGTGTCGCAGCTGAAGTGGTACGTTGTTCTGGCATGTCAACTTGACTGTCAACAACATTAGCATCAACCACCACGCGCACACCGTTTGTATCAAGGAAACGACGTTCAATATCAACGATTGTTTGACCATTCCAAGTCATAACAAGGTTTTGTTTTTCCGTAACTGTGGCAACCACTACCGCATCAATATTTTCCTTGTGACATTCTGCCACGAAAGCATCAACATCTTTCGGACGAACCACAACAGCCATCCGTTCTTGTGATTCAGAAATGGCAATTTCAGTTCCATTAAGCCCTTGGTATTTCAAAGGCACTTTGTTAAGGTCGATTTCAAGACCGTCAGCTAATTCACCAATTGCCACACAGACACCACTAGCACCAAAGTCGTTTGATTTTTTAATAAGACGCGTCACATTACCATTGCGGAAAAGACGTTGAATCTTCCGTTCTTCAATAGCATTCCCTTTTTGAACTTCTGCGCCAGCTGTTTCAACAGATTCAACCGTTTGAACTTTAGATGAACCAGTTGCACCACCGACACCGTCACGACCAGTTTTACCACCGAGAAGAATAACCACATCACCAGCTTCTGGTTTCTCACGAACAACATTTCCCTTAGGAGCTGCACCGACAACGGCACCGAGTTCCATACGTTTAGCGACGAATCCTGGGTGGAAGTATTCTTTAACGTAAGTTGTGGCAAGACCGATTTGGTTACCATATGAAGAATAACCATGTGCCGCTGTTTTAGAAATCACTTGCTGCGGCAATTTGCCGGCACGCGTCTCAGCAATCGGTGTTGTAATATCACCAGCACCTGAAATACGCATTGCTTGATAAACATAAGAACGTCCTGACAATGGGTCGCGGATTGCACCACCGATACAGGTCGCCGCACCACCAAATGGTTCAATTTCTGTTGGGTGATTGTGTGTTTCATTCTTGAACATCAAAAGCCATGGTTCTTTAACACCGTTCACATCCACTTCAATTTCAACAGAACATGCGTTAATTTCGTCTGACACTTCCATATCGTCCAAGCGACCATTCGCACGTTCATAACGACAAAAGATTGTCGCCATGTCCATCAATGTTTGTGGCTTTTCAGAATGTCCAAGTTCATCACGCATAGCAATATATTTATCATAAGTTGCCTGTAATTGTTTTTGGAATTTAGATGCTGAGAAATCAATATGTTTAAGCTCAGTTTCGAAAGTTGTGTGGCGGCAGTGGTCTGACCAATAAGTATCCAAAACTTTCAATTCTGTTTCCGTTGGCACGCGCCCAATTGATTTGAAGTACTCTTGGATAAAGACAAGGTCATCAACTTCCATCGCCAAACCTTGTTCAGCTTTATAATCAGCAAATTCAGCCGCTGTATAAGTCTTGAAGAAATCAAGATTTGGAATCGTTTTGTCCGACTCTGAAAATGCTTGCGGTGCAATTCCTGTCGTAATATCTTTAAAACGAGAATCTACTGGATTAAGAAGATAATTCTTAACCGCATCAAGTTCAGCAGTATCAATATCTTTGTTAACAAGATAAAGTTGAGCCGTATTAACCGTTACATCATTACTGCTGCCAAGAAGGAGTAATGCTTCTTGTGATGAAGCCGCACGCTGATCAAATTGACCTGGAAGTGATTCGATGGCAAAGAAAGCATAGTTAGCAAGTTCAGCAACCACATCACTTTCAGCCAAAATAGTATCAGTTACCTGTTCAGAGAAGATGTTCTTTTCAGCACGCTCAAAAAGCGAATCTGCCAAGCCAAACACATCATACACTTGAATAATACGCAAATCGGTCAAACTCGCTAACTGAAGATTCTGTTTCAGTTCTTTAACAAGCGCCTGAGCCTTAATGTTAAAATTTGATTTTTTCTCAACGAAAATTCGTTTATTCATTTTTTACCCTTTTTAGAATTCTTCTTTCTACTTAATTAGAAATCACAGTTTTTAGTTAAGCTCTTTGAGTTTTTTAAGGACAACTTCGTAAACATCTGTCAAACTACCTAAATCACGACGGAAAACATCTTTATCCATGTGATGACCTTCACCATCCCAAAGACGGCAGTTATCTGGTGAAAATTCATCCGCAAGAATAATTTTGCCATCTTTATCTTTACCAAATTCCAATTTGAAATCAATCAAATTAAGACCAATTTGGCTGAACCAATCTTTCAAAAGGTCATTAATACGACGTGTTTCTGCTTTGATATAAGCAATATCTTCATCACTTGCAATACCAAGGAATTTTACGTGCTCATCATTGATAAATGGGTCATCCAAATCATCATTTTTGTAGTAAAATTCAACGATTGGAGTATCTAATTCAATACCTTCTTCTACCCCAAAACGTTTTGAGAATGAGCCTGCAGTGACATTACGCAAAACAACTTCAAGCGGAATGATATCCACTTTTTTATTCAATTGTTCGGTTTCTGACAATTGTTTAACAAAGTGAGTCGCCACACCTGCTTCATTCAATTTCGTAAAAATGAAAGATGAGATTTGATTATTAAGAACGCCTTTACCTTTAATAGTCTCTTTACGAGCACCATTAAGCATTGTCGCTTGGTCTTTGTAATGTGCAATAATAAGATTTTCATCATCTGTCAAAAATAAATCTTTAGCTTTTCCCGAATATAACAAATCACCTGTCATTTTAATATTCGCCTTTCACATTTTTCTGACTTAAGTCTATCATATTCAAAAAGGATTTTCAAGAAAATACCGTACAATATTCGCAAACATCAAAAAAACAGCTGGGGTTTCAGCTGTTTTCTCATATTTTCTTTAGTTAGTCAATAAAAAGTTCGTTTTTATGCTTCCTTCAAATTTTTCTGCACACAAGCGACAACATCACTCACATTCTTCAACTCATCTATATCTTCGTCTGAAATTTCAATACCAAATTCATCTTCCACAGTTAGAATAAATTCCATCAAATCAACAGAATCTGCTTGTAAGTCATCTTTCAAACTGAGTGTTTGAGAAACTTGAAATCCCTCACCACGACTTTCCTGAATAATTTCTACGATTCTTTCGTAAATTTCTTGTTCTGTCATTTTGCCTCTCCCGAAAATTCATTTACTGCTTTTCCTACAACATCCGTTTCCAACATTGTACAAATTTGACGAATCGTGCTGTAAACTGCTTTTGCATCGCTCGCTCCATGTGTTTTCACAACAGGTGCTTTTACTCCAAATAAAACAGCACCGCCTACATCAGAATAGTTTAAACTACTCTTCAAAGACTTTAGACTATCTTTCAGTAACATTGCACCTAGTTTTGCTTTCCAGCCACCATCTAAAATAGATTTTTTAAGCTGACTCATAATTCCCATGGCTGTTCCCTCCATGGCTTTCAACACAGCATTCCCTGTAAATCCGTCCGCTACAACAACATCTGCTACATGATTCATTAAATCACGCGCTTCCACATTTCCAATAAAATTTAACGAAGCATCCGCCGCTAACAAATCATACACTTCTTTCCGCAAGGGATCACCCTTGCTCGCTTCTGTCCCATTGTTTAAAAGCCCTACACGTGGTTGGTTGATTCCACGGACATTTTCAGCATAAAATGACCCTAAAATAGCATACTGATGCAAATGATGAGCTGTATTTTCCGCATTAGCCCCCAAATCCAACATATCAAAGCCTTTGCCATCTGTCGTTGGTAACGTGGACATCAATCCCGGACGATCAATATTCTTGATACGGCCAACAATGAAGAATCCCGCGGCCAAGAGTGCGCCAGTATTCCCCGCTGAAAGAACGGCATCAGCTTCTCCGTCCTTTACTGCTTTTGCCGCTAGCACCATGCTGGCATTTTTCTTCTTGCGAATTGCTTTAGTTGGCTCATCGTCCGAGTTGATTTTTTCATCCGTATGAACAATACGAACTCGCTCACTTGCCTTTAAATACTGCTTGATTTTTGCTTCATCTCCATAAAGGATGACTTCAATATCCGAAAAATCGTTCAGTGCTCGATTAACCCCCTCTACGACAGATTGTGGAGCATAATCGCCACCCATGGCATCAATTGCTATTTTTTTCATTTCGACTCCTTGTTCTTTAAAATTTCTCCCCAGTCTCCCAGAGAATCAATAAATTTTTTGGGCTTTAGATGAATCCCAACATATTCTTCATAAATTTGATCAATCACTTTTCGCAATTGTCTTTTCAATTCAGGCTTCAAAGAAATGGTCTCCAGTTCACTAAATTGAACCGCTTGAAATTGGTCCAATAAGTAAGGAATGTTGGGATCCAAATGACTCCGTCGCTCATCTTTGCCATAATGTTCCGGACATAAAACGCCATTATAAGTAAAGGAAAAATCAAACGGTAGCCCTACTCGGTGGCAAAAGCAGCATTCATGGAAATTCAAAGAAACACCAAAACGTGACAAAATTTGAATCTCAAAAATATTGGTCAACACCTCATAATCCAAGCCCTGCTCCATCAATTCCAACGTTTTTTGCAAAAAAGCAAAGAGAGCCGAATCTATTTCATTATCCTGAATACTAGCGTCCGCTAGAGCTACCACATAAGTCGCATAAGCCATTGCAAACAAATCATGATTGATATGCTGGAAAGTCGTAACCTCTTGATAATCATCGATATAACTCAAACCGTCATCATTTATTTTCATCAAAAAATCGGCCACTACCAATGGTTGGATAACTGGATTCAACTTAGAATTTCTAGCATGTTTCACGAAAAACATTCGCTTACCAGCCTGCTCTGTGAAAATTTTGACCAGCTTATCATTTTCTCGGAAATTACGATTATAGAGAACCAAACCTTTACTTGTGATGGATTTCAGCATACTCCTCCATATATTCCTCAAGCCGTTTCATAGCTTCTTTTATCGTATCCATGCTGGCCGCATAAGAAAGACGTACATAACCTTCCCCATACTGACCAAAAGCAGCACCAGGAATGAAAGCAACTGCTTTTTTTTGTGCAAAATCCTTCAAAAAAGCAAAAGAATCTTGATTATAGCTAGCTGGAATTTTGGCAAAAATATAAAATGCACCATCTGGTTTGATAATCTTAAAACCCAGCTCCGTCATCTTTTCGATAATGTAATCGCGACGCTCAATATATTCCCTTTTCATTGGCTCTGCATCGTCTTTACCCGCTGTCAATGCCTCCACTCCTGCAAATTGAGCCATCGTGTTTGCGGCTGTCACCAAATATTGGTGACTTTTAATCAATTGAGCCGTAAAAGCAGCTGGGGCAAAGGTGAAACCTAGACGCCAGCCTGTCATCGCATGCGATTTAGACAAACCATTAATCACAATCGTTTGCTCTGGTAAAAATTCTGCAATAGATACATGTGGTTGCTCGGTATAAGTCAGCTCAGAATACACTTCATCGCAAACAACAAAGACATCATACTTTTTCAATACATCGGCTAACGCAGTCATTTGTTCTCGTGAATAAGTCACTCCTGTCGGATTAGCTGGATAATTTAAAATCACTGCTTTAAGCTGATTACCTTGCTCCAAGATAGCCTTTTCCAGCATTTCAGGCGTTAAAACAAAGTCATTGTCTGTCGTATCAATCTCGACAATTTCTGCTCCCACAAGATTAACAATCGGCTCATATCCCGGATAAGCAGGTGCAAGCAACAGTACCTTATCTCCTTCTTCTAAGATAACTGTCAACGTAGCAGACAGAGCTTCTGTCGCTCCAATTGTCACTAAAATTTCTGTTTCAGGGTCATAAGAAAGATTGTATTTTTCTTTCACAAATTGACTGGCTGCCTGACGCAATTCTAACAACCCACTCATGCCCGTATAATGACTCTCGTTTGCATCAATTGCCGCTTTCGCAGCTTCTTTTACATGATCTGGAGTTGTAAAATCAGGCTCTCCCAATGTCAAACGAAGAACTCCAGGAATGTTCGAAATAGATTGATCAAATTGCCGAATCAAAGAAACTTCAATTTTATCTAAATTTTTGTTAAAACGTTTCGTCAAATCCATATTTTACCTCCAAAATCTGATAGAACTATTATACTATAAAACCTAAGTCATAGCAAAAATATCATAATATTGAGAAAATTTATCACTTATCATCTGATTGAAGCAAAAGAATCACTCCAGCTATCAGAGTGATTCCTATCTAGATGTTCTTACATTAAAGAGCCGTTAAAGTTTCAAATAATGGCGAAAGAGGACGTTTTTCATGGATACGTACAATCGCCTCTGCCAAAAGATGAGCAATTGAAATTTGTTCAATTTTATCAATTAAACGTTCTTCCGGCAAATAAATTGTATCTAACACGACCAATTTTTTAATCGCTGATTTCTGAATATTATCCATAGCAGAACCCGAAAGTACTGGATGAGTACAGCTTGCATAAACTTCTACCGCACCTGCCTCAGCAAGCGCATCAGCAGCATGGCAAATTGTCCCAGCTGTATCAATCATATCGTCAATTAAAATACAAGTTTTGCCTTCTACTTTACCGATGATATTCATCACCTCACTCGTATTCATCTTATCTACACTACGGCGCTTATCAATAATAGCAATCGGTGTTTTCAAAAATTCAGCTAATTTACGAGCGCGCGTCACACCACCGTGGTCAGGGCTAACAACTACATAATCGCTACCTGTCATCCCACGACGTTCAAAATAATCCGCAATGAGAGGAGCCCCCATAAGATGATCTACTGGAATATCAAAAAATCCTTGAATTTGAGCCGCATGCAAATCAATTGTCAGCAAACGATCAACACCAGCCACTTGCAACATATTTGCAACTAATTTTGAAGTAATTGGCTCACGAGCACGTGCCTTTCGGTCTTGACGAGCATAGCCATAATAAGGCATTACAACATTGATTGATTCAGCACTTGCACGCTTTAAAGCATCCACCATGATTAAAATTTCCATAAAATTATCATTGACGGGCGAGCTCGTTGACTGCAAGATAAAAACATGTTTTCCACGGATAGATTCTTCGATATTTACTTGAATCTCCCCATCAGAAAATTGACGCACAGTTGACTTTCCAAGCTCCATACCAATCTCTTGAGCAACACGTTTAGCCAGTTCCTGGTTAGATGAAAGAGCAAAGAGCTTTAAATCAGAAAACGACATGATTTCCTCCAGTATATATTCGTTTCTTTGTAAATCAGTTACAAATTTCTCCACTTAACATTGTAACCCTTTTTAGTGAATTTTTCAATTAAAAATAAAAAACGCAAGATGCGCTTTTTATTTTTATATTCATTAATTTGGATAGATGTAAGTAAATGAACCTTGTCCTGCAGCAGCTGGATTGAACCAACCACGATAATTTCCAATAGCTTGATTACCTGCATAATTTGCTTCAGATACTTGAATACTTGTAGCTGATTGAACAGCTGTTACAACAGCAACGTGTCCATAACCACCATCGTTCCATGAAATGATCGCACCTACTTGAGGTGTTGAACCTGTACGGAAACCAGCTGCAGCCGCACTTGCTGCCCATTGAGCCCCATTGCCCCAATAATCACCAGCCCACGGAGCTAATGTTTTTGCTCCCCATGTACATTGACCAACTGGATAAGTTGAAGCAGATGAACTATATGTAGGACGGCTCACAGTTCTAGTAGTAGTTGTTGCTGCTGCTTGTTGCGTCACATTTGTTTGAGTTGGCGTAGCTGCTGCACCACTATTGTTGTTTACAGCTTGTACTTGTGCTGCCAAACTTGTATTAGCAGAAGAAGCTACAGCTTGTTCTTGCGCCGCTTGTTGTGCTTTATAAGCTGCTTCTTGTGCTGCTGCCTCTTCAGCTGCCTTTTGTGCCGCTGCCTTTTGTGCCAACAATGAGTTCTTTTCACCTTCAGCAGTTGCTTTTTCCGCAGCAAGATTCAACTGCGCTACTTTTAGTTCAGCTTGCTTAGTAGACAATGTTTTTGCATCATTTGCAAGTGTTTGTTGATTTGCGATAACAGTATTTATCGCTTCATTATTTGCTACTTGTTTTTCAGAAATAGCTTTTTTATCTTGTTTTTGTTGTTCCAACATTTTATTGTTTGCTGAAACAATTTCGCTCATCGCAGAAACACGTGAAATAGCTTCTGTAATCGATTTTGAATTTACAATTGTATTGATATAGCTTGTAGCTGTACCGCTCGTTTGAGCACTACGTGCTTGATTAGCCAATGATTCATTACGCGCTACAATATTCTTAGACAACGTTTCGATTTCAGCCGATAATTTTGTTGATTCAGCTTGAAGTTTTTCGTTTTCAGCTTTCAATTTTTCTTGTTGAGATTGAATAGATGAAACTTGAGCTTGAATTTGATCTACTTGAGCTTGAGCTGATTTTTGTTGATCATTCAAACTATTAATTTTACTATCTTGTGCAGCAATCTTGTCATCAGTAGAATCTGCATGTACATTTACAAGAGATGCTCCCTGTGCAAGAACCATTGTACTTAATAAAATTGATGTAAGTAATTTTTTCTTCATAAACGATTATACTCCTATTCAATAAGACAATTATAAGTATAACAAAAAAAGGCGCTGAGTATGTTACACCTTTATTACATTTCTATTTCCAATTCATCATAAAATCTTATCATAAATATATCTTCTCCAAAATTGGTTGAAGCAACAAAAAGAATAGTAAATTCGAGACCATTGTCGGAGCAATTGTATAAACGACAAAATCTGCAAAAGACATTTGAGCTAGATGGGTAACATTTGCCAAAGCGAACGTAGCCACCTCAAAGAAAAATACTAAAATGGCAACTGTTAAAAAACGACTAACTCGATTAGACATCAAAACAGAATTATATTTACTAATAACAATCCCCGCTAAAGGCAACAATAGTGTCGAAATGCCGATAATATGAAAATAATACGCATCATACAATAAACCAATTAACAGCAACATGGTAAAATTAGTATTTTCTGAAAGATTTATCGAAATATACAAAATAAAGATAAGCAAAAGATGACTTAGTAAGTGGATATTATTTGGAAATAAATTAGTCAAAAGATTTGAAAGATGGCCATCTACTAACATCACAACAAATAAAACCAAAAAGGGTAAAATGTAGCTTTTAAAAAATTTCATATCAATTTCCTACTAATGTCACCACACGAATATCTGATAAATCCGCACTTGGTTTTACAAAGACTTCTTTTGTTAAATGGTCCGATTTTTCAGTAACAGAAAGGACTGTTCCAACCGGAATATTAGGAATGTTGTACGTTCCTAAACCACTGGTCACAACTTTCTCACCTTTTTTAATGGTATCCAAACTATTTAACTGACTGATAATAAAAGCAGATTTTTCTTTACTGTAACCAACAATCACACCATAAATTGTGCTTGTCTCCGTTTGAATTCTTACTGAAATATTATCAACATTTTTATTATTGGTTAAAAGATTTACTCGGCTAGAATGATAAGCAACATCTTTCACACTACCAATCAAGCCACCATTTGCCACCGCTAGCATTGTATTTTGAATTCCATTTTGACGACCAGCATTGACAGTTAATTCAGATAACCAAGAAACCGGCATACGCGTAATAACATCAGATGAAACCGTTTTTTTTGACTTATAAAGATTTTTCATTTCTAATAGCTGTCTTAATTGAGCATTTTCATCTTTTAATGAAGCTGAATCAGCAGATTGTTCTTCTGCTTTAAATAAAGCTTTTTTTAATTGCTTGTTTTCTTTATATGTCCGTGATAAATCAGTCAAATCTGATTTAACATCCGCCAAAAAATTAAATGGTTTT
>NZ_AP013072.1:2112500-2115000 GCF_000478925.1 Streptococcus anginosus subsp. whileyi MAS624
ACAGGAATCTCTACCTGTTGGCCATCGGATACACCTTTCGGTCTCTCCTTAGGTCCCGACTAACCCAGGGCGGACGAGCCTTCCCCTGGAAACCTTAGTCTTACGGTGGACAGGATTCTCACCTGTCTTGCGCTACTCATACCGGCATTCTCACTTCTATGCGTTCCAGCGCTCCTCACGGTACACCTTCACCACACATAGAACGCTCTCCTACCATCCCCTAAAGGATCCACAGCTTCGGTAAATTGTTTTAGCCCCGGTACATTTTCGGCGCAGGGTCACTCGACTAGTGAGCTATTACGCACTCTTTGAATGAATAGCTGCTTCTAAGCTAACATCCTAGTTGTCTGTGCAACCCCACATCCTTTTCCACTTAACAATTATTTTGGGACCTTAGCTGGTGGTCTGGGCTGTTTCCCTTTCGACTACGGATCTTAGCACTCGCAGTCTGACTGCCGACCATAATTCATTGGCATTCGGAGTTTATCTGAGATTGGTAATCCGGGATGGACCCCTCACCCAAACAGTGCTCTACCTCCAAGAATCTTTCTGTCGACGCTAGCCCTAAAGCTATTTCGGAGAGAACCAGCTATCTCCAAGTTCGTTTGGAATTTCTCCGCTACCCACAAGTCATCCAAGCACTTTTCAACGTGCCCTGGTGCGGTCCTCCAGTGAGTTTTACCTCACCTTCAACCTGCTCATGGGTAGGTCACATGGTTTCGGGTCTACATCATGATACTATGGCGCCCTCTTCAGACTCGGTTTCCCTACGGCTCCGTCTCTTCAACTTAACCTCGCATCATAACGTAACTCGCCGGTTCATTCTACAAAAGGCACGCTCTCACCCATTAACGGGCTCGAACTTGTTGTAGGCACACGGTTTCAGGTTCTCTTTCACTCCCCTCCCGGGGTGCTTTTCACCTTTCCCTCACGGTACTGGTTCACTATCGGTCACTAGGGAGTATTTAGGGTTGGGAGATGGTCCTCCCAGCTTCCGACGGGATTCCTCGTGTCCCGCCGTACTCAGGATCCTGCTAGGTATAAAGATTATTTAAAATACGAGGCTCTTACTCTCTCTGGCAACCCTTCCCAAGGTCTTCTTCTATAATCTTTAAGTCCACATCGCAGTCCTACAACCCCGAGAAGTAAACTTCTCGGTTTGCCCTCTTGCCCTTTCGCTCGCCGCTACTCAGGCAATCGCTTTTGCTTTCTCTTCCTGCAGCTACTTAGATGTTTCAGTTCACTGCGTCTTCCTCCTCATATCCTTAACAGATACGGGTAACAGGCATCTACCTGTTGGGTTCCCCCATTCGGACATCCCTGGATCTACGCTTACTTACAGCTCCCCAAGGCATTTCGTCGTTTGTCACGTCCTTCTTCGGCTCCTAGTGCCAAGGCATCCACCGTGCGCCCTTACTAACTTAACCTTATTTTTGACCTCTCAGTCATATACTCATTAATATTCACAGCGTTTCGGTTTATTTTCTTGTTACTATTTGATATCGTTATTCAATTTTCAATGTGCTAAATTTAGGATATTCAGAGACGGTTCGCTTGCGAAAACTTCTGTAGAAAAATAGGAAACTGACGCTGTGTTCCATGAACACAAGGAAGTTTATCTTTTTTCCTAAGAAGTTAGTCTCGTATTCAACTTCACTTCTTTATTAAGTTCAGTAGGATTCTATCCTAATGGAGCCTAGCGGGATCGAACCGCTGACCTCCTGCGTGCAAAGCAGGCGCTCTCCCAGCTGAGCTAAGGCCCCGTACAATACATAGTTGTACTCTATTTTATTTTTTCGCGATACTCTATTGTTAAGTTACCGCTGGTCCCTGTCGTGCGCTAACGCTTCGACAAAGGCGAACTGGCGTTCTCCTTAGCTGAGCTAAGGCCCCACAAGACCTCTCAAAACTAAACAAGACAAACTCAATGGCTTCCGTTTTCCTTAGAAAGGAGGTGATCCAGCCGCACCTTCCGATACGGCTACCTTGTTACGACTTCACCCCAATCATCTATCCCACCTTAGGCGGCTGGCTCCTTACGGTTACCTCACCGACTTCGGGTGTTACAAACTCTCGTGGTGTGACGGGCGGTGTGTACAAGGCCCGGGAACGTATTCACCGCGGCGTGCTGATCCGCGATTACTAGCGATTCCGACTTCATGTAGGCGAGTTGCAGCCTACAATCCGAACTGAGACTGGCTTTCAGAGATTAGCTTGCCGTCACCGGCTTGCGACTCGTTGTACCAGCCATTGTAGCACGTGTGTAGCCCAGGTCATAAGGGGCATGATGATTTGACGTCATCCCCACCTTCCTCCGGTTTATTACCGGCAGTCTCGCTAGAGTGCCCAACTCAATGATGGCAACTAACAATAAGGGTTGCGCTCGTTGCGGGACTTAACCCAACATCTCACGACACGAGCTGACGACAACCATGCACCACCTGTCACCGATGTTCCGAAGAAACTTCCTATCTCTAGAAATAGCATCGGGATGTCAAGA
>NZ_AP013072.1:2120000-2122284 GCF_000478925.1 Streptococcus anginosus subsp. whileyi MAS624
TCATATACTCATTAATATTCACAGCGTTTCGGTTTATTTTCTTGTTACTATTTGATATCGTTATTCAATTTTCAATGTGCTAAATTTAGGATATTCAGAGACGGTTCGCTTGCGAAAACTTCTGTAGAAAAATAGGAAACTGACGCTGTGTTCCATGAACACAAGGAAGTTTATCTTTTTTCCTAAGAAGTTAGTCTCGTATTCAACTTCACTTCTTTATTAAGTTCAGTAGGATTCTATCCTAATGGAGCCTAGCGGGATCGAACCGCTGACCTCCTGCGTGCAAAGCAGGCGCTCTCCCAGCTGAGCTAAGGCCCCGTACAATACATAGTTGTACTCTATTTTATTTTTTCGCGATACTCTATTGTTAAGTTACCGCTGGTCCCTGTCGTGCGCTAACGCTTCGACAAAGGCGAACTGGCGTTCTCCTTAGCTGAGCTAAGGCCCCACAAGACCTCTCAAAACTAAACAAGACAAACTCAATGGCTTCCGTTTTCCTTAGAAAGGAGGTGATCCAGCCGCACCTTCCGATACGGCTACCTTGTTACGACTTCACCCCAATCATCTATCCCACCTTAGGCGGCTGGCTCCTTACGGTTACCTCACCGACTTCGGGTGTTACAAACTCTCGTGGTGTGACGGGCGGTGTGTACAAGGCCCGGGAACGTATTCACCGCGGCGTGCTGATCCGCGATTACTAGCGATTCCGACTTCATGTAGGCGAGTTGCAGCCTACAATCCGAACTGAGACTGGCTTTCAGAGATTAGCTTGCCGTCACCGGCTTGCGACTCGTTGTACCAGCCATTGTAGCACGTGTGTAGCCCAGGTCATAAGGGGCATGATGATTTGACGTCATCCCCACCTTCCTCCGGTTTATTACCGGCAGTCTCGCTAGAGTGCCCAACTCAATGATGGCAACTAACAATAAGGGTTGCGCTCGTTGCGGGACTTAACCCAACATCTCACGACACGAGCTGACGACAACCATGCACCACCTGTCACCGATGTTCCGAAGAAACTTCCTATCTCTAGAAATAGCATCGGGATGTCAAGACCTGGTAAGGTTCTTCGCGTTGCTTCGAATTAAACCACATGCTCCACCGCTTGTGCGGGCCCCCGTCAATTCCTTTGAGTTTCAACCTTGCGGTCGTACTCCCCAGGCGGAGTGCTTAATGCGTTAGCTGCGGCACTAAGTCCCGGAAAGGACCTAACACCTAGCACTCATCGTTTACGGCGTGGACTACCAGGGTATCTAATCCTGTTCGCTCCCCACGCTTTCGAGCCTCAGCGTCAGTTACAGACCAGAGAGCCGCTTTCGCCACCGGTGTTCCTCCATATATCTACGCATTTCACCGCTACACATGGAATTCCACTCTCCCCTTCTGCACTCAAGTTAAACAGTTTCCAAAGCCTACAATGGTTGAGCCACTGCCTTTCACTTCAGACTTTTCTAACCGCCTGCGCTCGCTTTACGCCCAATAAATCCGGACAACGCTCGGGACCTACGTATTACCGCGGCTGCTGGCACGTAGTTAGCCGTCCCTTTCTGGTTAAGTACCGTCACAGCATGAACTTTCCATTCTCACACTCGTTCTTCCTTAACAACAGAGCTTTACGATCCGAAAACCTTCTTCACTCACGCGGCGTTGCTCGGTCAGGGTTCCCCCCATTGCCGAAGATTCCCTACTGCTGCCTCCCGTAGGAGTCTGGGCCGTGTCTCAGTCCCAGTGTGGCCGATCACCCTCTCAGGTCGGCTATGTATCGTTGCCTAGGTAGGCCTTTACCCTACCTACTAGCTAATACAACGCAGGTCCATCTACTAGCGATGCAATTGCATCTTTTAAGCATCTAACATGTGTTACATACTGTTATGCGGTATTAGCTATCGTTTCCAATAGTTATCCCCCTCTAATAGGCAGGTTACCTACGCGTTACTCACCCGTTCGCAACTCACAGTCTATGGTGTAGCAAGCTACGGTATAAACTGTGCGTCCTACTTGCATGTATTAGGCACGCCGCCAGCGTTCGTCCTGAGCCAGGATCAAACTCTCATATAAAGTTTGAGCTCTCACTCATTTCTGTCACTGACAGATTTATTGTTTCTTCTTAATGTTTGACGGACTGTCTTCTTAAACAGTCGCCTGCACATTGGTTCGTCTTGTTCAGTTTTCAAAGGTCTTTGTCGCCCCTCAAGCGACAACTATCTTAGTATATCACCTCCTCCTCTTCTTGTCAATACCTTTTTTCATCTTTTTTTATTTTCTTAAACTTTTTCTTTCAATT